>JALYRA010000056.1 GCA_030855545.1 Actinomycetota bacterium
GCTCACGCGGGCGGTCGAGCGGTTGCCGCTGTCCGGTCGCGGTCGCGCGCGCGTCGCTCGCGTCGCACGAACTGCTGCGGCCCTGGCAGGAGCAGACGCTGTTCAACCCGAGCATGTCGCCGAAGCCCTGGCCTACCGGTCGCCCAAGGAGCTTGCCGCATGAGAGAGTTGGCGCTTGCCTCGTTTGCGGCGTCAAACGACATGCATCTCGTCGGCGAACCGCGAAGCGCTCGCTTCGCAGCGTTCAAGGCACGGTTCGATGCGGCAGCCGAGGTCCGGCGCCTGCGCAGCCTCGGCTTTCGGTTCGTCGCACGATCCGATCCGTTCTTCCCCCTCTTGTTGAAGGCGATCCACGACCCGCCACCGGGCTTGTTCCTCCGCGGCGACGCCGAGATCAGCCTGCTCGCGCGCCCGTCCGTCTCGATCGTCGGTGCACGTGCGTGCTCGGCGTACGGCCGCCAAATCGCGCGGAGCCTCGGGCGCGATCTCGCCGCGGCCGGGCTCGTGGTCGTGAGCGGGATGGCCCGCGGCGTCGACGCCGAGGCGCACCGCGGCGCGCTCGAGGCGGGCGGGATCACCGTGGCGGTTCTCGGCTGCGGTATCGACCGTGACTACCCGGCGGCGCACCGCGAGCTCGCGCGTCAGATCGCGACGGCCGGCCTTGTCGTCGCCGAGTACGCACCCGGCGTCGAGCCCGCTCCCTGGAGGTTTCCGGCGCGCAACCGCATCGTCGCCGGCCTGTGCTCCGCGACGATCGTCGTCGAGGCGCGAGAGCGAAGTGGAGCACTGATCACGGCCGACTTCGCGCTGGAGGAGGGGAGAGAGGTGTTTGCCGTTCCGGGTGAGATCACGAGCGCTCTCTCCGCCGGCGCGAACGCCCTCCTCCGCCTGGGTGCCACGCCGCTCACAAGCGCGCAGGACGTGCTGGAGAGTTACGGACTCACGGCGCAGGCGGTTGCTCCCCCCGCACTTGGCGAGACGGCAACCACAGTGCTCGATCGGCTTCGCGAAGGCGCGTGCGGCCCGGACGAGCTCGGACGAGCGACCGGGCTGAGCGCCGGCGACCTCGCTGTCGCCCTGACCGAACTCGAGCTCGCGGAAGCAGTTCGAGAGGAGGACGGTGTCTATCGGCCTGCCAGCTAGCATCGCCGCGTGGCTGACTCGTTCTGGCTCTCCGAGCCCGCCCCGGTGCTGCCCTCTCGCGTGCTGGACGGCCCCGCCGACGTCGAGATCGTCGGCGGCGGCGTCACCGGCATCTCCTGCGCCCTCACGCTCGCCGGCGCCGGCAAGCGCGTGCGCCTGCACGAGGCGCGGACGATCGCCTCCGGGGCCAGCGGCCGGAATGGAGGCTTTGCGCTCCGTGGCGGCGCCATGGCGTACGACAGCGCCCGCGACTGGCTGGGCCGCGAGATTGCCGCCGACTACTGGCGGCTGACCGAGGCCTACGTCGATCGCATGAGCGAGCTCGGCGGTGACGCCTGCCGCCGCACGGGCAGTCTGCGTCTCGCCGGCGACGACGAGTGCGATGAGCTCCGCAACGAGTACGAGGCTTTGCGCGAGGACGGCTTCGACGCCGAGTGGCGTGCCGAGCTGCCGGAAGCTCTGCGCGGCCGCTTTCCGGGTGCGCTGTTCCATCCGGCCGACGCCGTGCTTCAGCCTGCCCGGCTCGTTCGGAGGCTGGCGGCTACGGCGGTCGAGGCGGGTGTCGAGATCCGCGAGCACGACCGAGTCGACGATGTCGATGCGCTCGAGGCCGACACGGTCGTGGTCGCCACGGACGGCTACCCGAGCGGACTCCTCGGCCCGCTGGAAGGGCTGATCATCCCGACGCGGGGCCAGATGATCGCGACCGAGCCGCTCGCCGAGCGCCTGTTCCCGATGCCGCACTACGGACGCCACGGGTACGACTACTGGCACCAGGACGGGGAGGGCAGGCTGATCGTCGGCGGCTTCCGCGACGCCGACATGGACTCCGAGTTCACGGCGACGGAAGCGACCACCGATCGGATCCAAGGCGCGTTGGACAGCTTTGCGGAAGCGCTCCTCGGCAGGAAGCCGGTGGTGACACACCGCTGGTCCGGAATCTTCGGCCTCGTTCCCGACCTGATGCCGGTCGTCGGCCGCGTGCCCGGCCGAGCGGGGCTGTGGACAGCCGGCGGCTACTCCGGTCACGGTAACGTGCTCGGCCTGATGTGCGGCGACCTCGTCGCCAAATCGATTCTCGGCGCACCCCATCCGCTGCTCGTGCGGATGGATCCGGCGCGGCTCGTCGCTTAGAGCTCGATCCGCTGTAGCTCGAGCTCGCTCGCGCGCTCGTAGGCGGCGATCGCGACGGCCAAGTCCTGAATCGCAAGCCCGGTCGAGTCGAAGACCGTGATCTCGTCATCCGAGCGCCGGCCGTCCGCCTTGCCGGTCAGCACCGCTCCGAGCTCGGTCACGTCTCCTCTGGTGATCGCTCCCGCCTCCACAGCCGCGGCGAGCTCCCCGCCGTGGCTCGCCTGCTCCCACTCGTCACAAAACACCCGGGCCCGCCGGATCTCGTCAACCGCGATCTCGGCCTTGCCCGGCCCGTCGGCGCCCATCAGGCTGACGTGCTGACCGGGACGCAACGACCCAGCGGGCAGGAGGATCTCCTGTCCGGGCGTCACCGTCACGATCGTGTCGGCCGCCAAGGCGGCCTCCCTGCTCGGAGCGACCGTCGCCCCGACCTCGGCGGCGGTTGCGTACGCCCGCTCCTCGTCGACGTCCCAAACCGAAACGTCTTGCCCGAGGGCGGCGAATGTCCGCGCCGCCGCGCGGCCGTTCACGCCCGCGCCGACCACAGCGGTCGACGCCCCCGCGACGCCGAGTGTGTCCGCCGCCAGCACCGCAGCTGCGCCGGTCCGCAACGCCGTGACGGCGCCCGCGTCCAGCACAGCCTCGACGAGCCCCGTCGAGGCGTCCGACAAGACAACGAGGCCGCTCACGGTCGGCAGCCCGCGCGCCGGATTCCCTGGAAAGGACGTGACCCACTTCAGCAACGCGTGGCCGCCGCCGAGCGCCGGCATCGCCCGAAAGTCTCCCGCCGGATAGTTCGCCACGTAGAGCTTCGGCAGCATCGTCCACTCGCCCCGAGCATGGGCGACGAACGCCTCTCTCACCGCCTCGTACGCCCGCACCGGTGGGACGGCGGCTTCGACGTCCCGCGCCGAAAAGAACGGAACCGCCACGGCTAGAGGGCCTTGACGGCCGCGGCGATGTCCTCGAGCGCCTTCTTCGCGTCGGCAAAGAGCATCGACGTCTTCGGGTCGTAGAAGAGCGGGTTGTCGATCCCTGCGAAACCTGGGCTGAGCGACCGCTTGACGACGACCACGCTTGCGGCCCGGTCGACGTCGATGATCGGCATCCCGTAGATCGGGCTGCCGGGATCGGACCGCGCGGCGGGGTTGACGACGTCGTTCGCACCCAGGATCACGACGACGTCCGTCTGCGCCAGCTCGGGGTTGATCTCGTCCATCTCCTTCAGCTGGTCGTACGGCACGTTTGCCTCTGCGAGCAGCACGTTCATGTGCCCCGGCATCCGCCCAGCGACGGGGTGGATGCCGTAGAGCACCTCGATCCCCTTGGCTTCGAGCAACTCGGCGAGCGCACGCACGTCGTGCTGTGCCTGCGCCACCGCAAGCCCGTAGCCCGGCACGAAGACGACCTTCCGCGCGTACCCGAGCATGATCGCGAGGTCGTCCGGAGTCGTCGAGCGGACAGTCCGGCCGTCTTCGCCCGCCGCGGGCCCCGTGCTCGCCTGCACCGACCCGAACGCGCCGAAGAGGACGTTTCCGATCGACCGGTTCATCGCCCGGCCCATCAGCAGCGTCAGCAGCGTTCCCGAGGCGCCCACGAGCGCGCCCGCGACGATCAGGACGTTGTTTTGCAGGAGGAAGCCTGCCGCGGATGCGGCAAGGCCGGTGAACGCATTGAGCAGCGAGATCACGACCGGCATGTCTGCACCTCCGATCGGGAGGACGAAGAAAATGCCGAACGCGAGGGCGGCCACGATCAACGCCACGACGTAGAGGTCACTCTCCGCTCCGGCCACGATCGCGGCGCCGAACCCGAGCGCCGCGAGGAGGACGGCGCCATTCACGAACTGCTGGCCCGGGTAGACGATCGGACGCCCGCTGAGGAGCTCCTGCAGCTTCGCGAACGCGATCAGCGACCCGGAGAACGAGATGCCGCCGATCAGCGCCGAGAAGAGAATCGCGACTGACTCCTCACCTTCGAGCCCGCCCGAGGCGAGGTTGTGAAACTCCACGAGGGCGATCAACGCCACCGCGCCGCCGCCGACCCCGTTGAACAGGGCGACCATCTGCGGCATCGCCGTCATCTTCACCGAACGCGCCCCGACAACCCCGACTGCTGCTCCAATCACCATGGCGATCCCGATCAGGAGGTAGTCCTCGAGACCGTCCTGTGCAAGGGTGACGGCGATTGCGAGCGCCATCCCTGCGGCGCCGAGCAGGTTCCCCTGGCGCGCGCGCTTCGGCGAGGACAGGAAGCGCAGCGCGAGAATGAAGGTGACGATCGTGACCAGATAGAGCAGGTCGGTGGTTGTCCGGCTCACGGTTCCTTCACTTCCGGCTTCCTCGGCGCGCGCTGCTTGAACATCTCGAGCATGCGGTCGGTGACGACGAAGCCGCCGACGACGTTCGCGGTTCCGAGGACGACCGCGACGAAGCCGACGACGCGCGTCAAGGTGTCGGCGTCGGCGCGTCCGGCGACAAGGATTGCCCCGACGAGGACGATGCCGTGGATCGCGTTCGTGCCTGACATCAGCGGCGTGTGCAGCATCGTCGGCACCTTCGAGATCACCTCGATCCCGAGGAAGATCGCGAGCACGAGGATCGTCAGCTCGACGACGAGCGAGGGCTCCACCTACGCCGTCACTCGCGGCCGCGCGGCGCAGGCGCCGGCGGTGATCTCGTCGTCGAAGTCGAGCGCAGGCTCGCCGCCGGGCGCGAGGTGGAGCAGGAGCGCCATCACGTTCCGCGAGTAGAGCTGACTTGCGTGATAGGGAACGCGCGACGGAAGGTCGCGGAAGCCGACGATCTGGACGCCGTTCCGCTCCACCTCGGCGCCAGGCTCCGTCAGCTCGCAGTTTCCACCGGCCTCAGCGGCAAGGTCGACGATCACCGACCCGGGCCGCATCCTCTCGACCGACGCGGCGGGGATCAGCCGCGGGGCCGGTCGTCCCGGAACGAGAGCGGTCGTGATCACGATGTCGAACTCGGGAATCCGCTCCGCCAGCGCCGCCTGCTGACGGTTCTGCTGCTCAGGCGTGAGCTCGGCGGCGTAACCGCCGGTGGTTTCGACGCCCTCGATGTCCAGAGCGAGGAAGCTCGCCCCGAGGCTCTCGACCTGCTCGCGGACGGCGGGCCGGACGTCGAAGCCGGAGACGACCGCGCCGAGCCGCCGGGCCGTCGCGATCGCCTGCAGTCCTGCGACGCCGGCGCCGAGCACGAGCACCTTGGCCGGTGCCACCGTGCCGGCAGCCGTCATCAGCAATGGGAAGAGACGCGGCAAGCGATCGGCCGCGAGCACCACTGCTTTGTAGCCGGCGACGGTGCTCTGCGACGAGAGCGCGTCCATGGCCTGCGCCCGCGTAATTCGCGGGATCGACTCCATCGCGAAAGCGACCACCCCGCGCGCCGCGAGGCGCTCGATTCCGTCGGGGTCGGTGAGGGGAGAGAGGAAGCCGATCAGGATCGTGCCCGGAGCCAACGCGCTAATCTCCTCCGAGGTCGGCCGACCGACGCGGACGACGGCCTCGGCCGCTGCGAACAGCCCGTCCCGGCCCACCAGCTCAGCTCCCGCAGTTGCGTAGTCGGCGTCAGGAAATCCTGCCGACGCACCCGCGCCGCGCTCGACTACGAGCTCAAACCCGGCGGCCTTGAGCTTCCCGACTGCTTCGGGGACGAGCGCCACGCGGCGTTCACAGGGGTCGGTCTCCTTCGGGACGGCAACCTTCACGGGGGCGAACTCTACGGAGCCGGAAGGAATCGAGGAAGAGAACCGGAACCTCCCCTGCTGTGGGGTCGCCGCTCGCCACCTTCTCGGCCGCGCTCGAGGCCAGAGATCCGTACCTCCGCGGCCACTCGGCGCGCGTCACCTCGTTCGCCGAGGGCCTGGCGCTGACACTCGGCTGGAAGGGGCGTCGGCTCGAGGCGCTGCGGATCGGGGGCTCGCTGCACGACGTCGGCAAGATCGCCGTCAACGCGAGCGTGCTTCAGAAGACCGGGCCGCTGACGGACGCGGAGCTGACGCAGATTCGAACGCACCCGGTGGCAGGTGCACGGCTGCTCGAGGGCGTGGTCGATCTCCAGCCGGCCCTGCCGTACGTGCTGCACCACCACGAGCGCTGGGACGGCGAGGGCTATCCACATCGCCTCCGTGGGGAGAGGATCCCGCTCGAGGCACGCGTCCTCGGTGTCGCGGATGCGTTCGATGCGATGACCTCATTCCGGCCCTACCGGCCTGCTCTCTCGATCGAACAGGCGCTTGGTGAGCTCGAGCGGTTCGCCGGCACGCAGTTCGATCCGACGCTCGCCGAACTGTTCGTCGATGGCTGGCGCCGCGGCTCGATCGCAGCCTGATAGGCCCGTCCAGAACGTGTAGGGGTTGGACGTTTCTCCGTACGGGCCTCCGCAAGGCAAAGACGCCGTCGATCGCAGCGGCTGCGGGCACGATCGTCACCGTCGGGGCCCGGCACGCGGCGTGGATGCGCCACATCCGCCAGGTTGCGCCGGCGCCGTTCACATTCGACAAGCACAAGACGAAGGCTGCGATCCTCGCCGCCGTCGGCAAGACGGGTTCATCACCGGCTGAACTCAAACGAGAACGAAAGCTCTTTGTAAAGAGTCTTCCGTCCAGGTTTCGTCTTGCATTGGACGGAAACAACCTTCATGACACTTCCACGAAAGGAATTACCCACATGACACATCTGCCGCCTCTTGCAGAGCTCGATACTGACGGTGCGATCCAGGAGACCGCAGAGAAGGTCAATCCTGAGACTCGCTCCGCGTTCCTGAAGAAGGCCGG
>JALYRA010000088.1 GCA_030855545.1 Actinomycetota bacterium
GTCGAGCGCGGCGACACCGTGATCATCTCGGCGAAGCCTGTGCCCGGCAACGAGCTGCGGGTGCACGACTCGATCAACCGCCTCGCGAAGGCGGGCGCCGAAGTGCTGCATCAGGAGATCGCGCCCGTCCACGTCTCCGGCCATGCGTGCTCTGAGGAGATGCGGACGCTGCTCTCGCTGCTTCGGCCTCGGGCGATGATGCCGGTGCACGGCGAGTACCGGATGCTCGCGGCGCACGGCCAGCTCGCGCGCGAGTCCGGGGTGCCCGCCGAGGCGATCATCATCGCCGAGAACGGCTCGGTGGTCGAGCTCGAGCGGGGGAAGACACCGCGGATCGTCGACAAGATCGAGGCCGGCGTCACTTTCGTCGACGGGCTCGGCGTCGGCGACGTCCGCGACGTCGCGCTGCGGGACCGCCGCCGGCTCTCCGAGGACGGTGTGCTGATCATCGTCGCGACGCTCGCGAGCTCGAACGGCGGCGCACCCGCCGACCCCGAGCTGATCGCACGCGGTTTCGGCGACTCCGAAGACCTGCTCGACGAGCTGCGCGAGGAAGCGGGCCGGGTGCTGCGGGAGCTCGCCGCGGACGACATCACCGAGATCAAGCTCCTCCAGGAGCATCTGCACGACTCCGTCGGGCAAGTGATCTACGACCGCACCCGCCGCCGGCCGATGATCCTTCCCGTCGTGATCGAGGTGTAGTGGCCGACTGGCCGGACATCCTCGTCGGCCATGCAGCGAGCGAGCTGACCGCACGGCGGCTGATCGCCCAACTTCGCGCCTGCGAGGTGTCGGCGCTCGCCTTCTGCCGGCTGCTCGAGCGGTGGGGCAGAGGGGAGGCGCTGCCGCCCACGTCGGGTGGGCGCGAGGCGGCGCTGCGCCACGCCGCCGACCGGGTCGAGACGGCGATCGCGGGACTCGAGGCGCCGCTCGGCCGCTACCTGCTCGAGCTGGAGGCCGACCAGGCCGAGGGGCGTTCCTGGTATGCAGGTCCCGGTGCCGGCGAGCTCGTCGAATGGAAGCCTGTGCTGATCCGGGCGGGAGTCCACGCCTGCCCCGACCGCGTCACTGCGGTGTATCTCGAGCTCGCAGTCCTGGTTCGTGCACTTCAAGGCCTCTCCGACGCCGCGCGCATCGACGCCGCGCCGAACGCATCCTCGCTCTGGGCCGGCCTCTTCGACCTGCGCGACACGCTGCTCGGCTCGACCGTGGACGACCTGCGCGCGCTCGCCGCCTGAGCTTGTGTTGTTTCAACACAAGCTCACCGTCGATCCGCACCGCTCCGTGCTTCGGAGAAAGCTTGTGTTGTTTCAACACAAGCTCTCGTGAGCGCGCCTTCGATCACAGTTGTCGGGTCGGTCAACCTCGACCTCGTCGCCCGCGTCGAGGCGCTGCCGCGGCCGGGGGAAACGGTCACGGGCGCGACGTTCGACCGCGTTCCGGGCGGGAAAGGGGCGAATCAGGCGGTCGCGTGCGCGCGGCTGGGTGCCCGGGTGACGCTCGTGTGCGCGGTCGGCCGGGACGTCTTCGCCGACGAGGCGATGCCGGAACAGGAAGGCCTGACCGTTGTAGCTACGCGCGTCGATGCGCCGACCGGTGTCGCCTTGATCCTCGTCGACGCGACGGGCGAGAACCAGATCGCGGTTGCTCCGGGCGCGAACGCCGAGCTCCGCGAGCTCGAAATGCCCCAGGCCGACGCCGTTTTGGCGCAGCTCGAGGTTCCTGACGACGCCGTCCGGAGCGCGTGGGAGCAGGCCGAGTTCTTCTGTCTCAACGCGGCGCCGGCCCGTCCGGTAGAGGTCGATGCCGATCTCACCGTCGTCAACCGCTACGAGTACGAGGTGCTGAGGCGCCGCGACGGGCTTGTCGCGCTCACGCTCGGAGCCGAGGGGGCGGTGCTGCTCGAGGACGGGGAGGAGATCGCGCGGGCGGAGCCGCCTCAGGTCGACGCCATCGACGGCACCGCGGCGGGCGACGCGTTCACCGCCTGTCTCCTCGTCTCTCTGCTCGAGGGGCGCGACCGGGACGAGGCGCTGCGGCGAGCCTGCGCGGCCGGCGCGATCGCGGCCTCGCGTTTCGGCGCCCAACCGTCGCTGCCCACGACGGCTGAGATCGACGCGATCCTCGCCCAGTAGGCTGGCTCAGTGACGACTCGAGTCATCCTCGACTGCGATCCCGGGCACGACGACGCGATCGCGCTCCTGCTCGCGCTGGCGAGCCCCGAGCTCGAGCTCGTCGGCGTCACGACGACGCACGGGAACCAGACGCTCGAGAAGACAACCGACAACGCGCTGCGCGTGCTCGCGCTCGTCGGCCGCGAGGACATCCCCGTGGCGATGGGTGCAGACCGTCCGCTCGTGCGTGAGCTCAGCGTCGCCGACCACGTCCACGGCGACAGCGGCCTTGACGGGCCCGACCTCCCCGAGCCGCGCTCGGAGCCGGTCGAGCAGCACGCGGTCGACTTCCTCGTCGAGCACGCGACGCCGGAGACCGTGCTCGTCCCGGTCGGGCCGCTGACGAACGTCGCCCTCGCGCTCGACCAGGGGATCAGGCCCGCACGAATCGTCCTGATGGGCGGCGCGATCGGCGAAGGGAACATGACGCCGGCGGCCGAGTTCAACATCTGGGCCGATCCCGAGGCCGCCCAGCGCGTCTTCCACTCCGGCCTCGACGTGACCATGATCGGGCTCGACGTCACGCACAGCGCGCTGCTCACATCCGCGTGGGCGGAGCGCTTCCGCGCCGCCGGTCGCGTCGGCGTCTTCGTTGCCGAGCTCGTCGAGTTCTTCAAGCAGTACCACCAGAGAACCTACGGCTGGGACGGGGCGCCGATTCACGACGCCGTCGCTCTCGCACACGCGTTCCGGCCGGGAATCGTCACGACCGAGCACGTCAACATCGAGGTCGAGCTCGAGTCGGAGCTGAACCGCGGCCGGACCGTCGTCGACCGCTGGCGCCGCACCGACCGCGCGCCGAACGCGCGCGTCGGCGTCGGCGTCGACGCCGACGCGTTCTTCGGACTGCTGCTGGAGCGGATCGGGGCGTTCGAATGAAGCGCCTGCCTCCGGGAACCGGGTACGTAGCCGTGGCCGCCGTGGGCGCGCTCGCGCTCGGCGTCGGCGCCGTCGCGACGCTCGACTCGAACCTCTGGGGCATCCCACTTGCCCTTGGCGGCGCGCTCCTGCTCTTCTGGTCGGTGCAGGTGACGAGGAAGGGCTGATCGATGGGGCGTCGAAACGCCCTCTCATGGCAGCCCGGAAGAAGAAGCGGCCGCTGCGGCCGCGCACGCCGTCGCGCATCAAGAAGCGGACGACGAAGAAGAAGCACGTCCGCGCCGCGCACGAGCATCCTGAGCTGATCGGGCTCGGCCTCGCCGCGGTCGGCCTCTTCCTCGCCTCGCTGCTCTACCTGGGCTGGGAGGGAGGCGTCGTCGGAGAGAAGGTCGAGGCTGGACTACGCGACGTGATCGGCTCCGCCGCCTACGCCGCTCCACTCGCCCTCGTCGTCGTCGGCGGGCTGATGCTCTTCCGGAGCGCGCTCCTCGAGGTGAAGCCGTTCCGCACCGGTCTCGCGATCACGCTCGTCGGCCTGATGGTCACGCTCGGCGGTACGCACGGCGGGTTCGTCGGCAACCTCCTCGGTGGCGGCCTCGGGAAGCTTCTCGGCTCGACCGGGTCGCTGCTCGTCGGCCTGACCGCGCTGCTCGCTGGTGGGCTGCTGCTCTCCGGCGCCTCCTACGGCGCGCTGCTCCGCCGCTCGCACCACGCCGTCCGCCGCGCCGTCATACGGCCGGAGAAGGTGTCGAAACACCACGTCGAGCCGCCGCCGGCGCTCGCGCACCACGAGCCGCCGGTCGACGTCGTCCACGACTACCCCGACGTCGTCTCCGACGGTCTTTCCGACCCGCCGCCGCTCCTGCTCGACCCAGACGACGTGACCGACGAGCAGACGACGCTCTTCGACGTGCCGCGTTCCGAGGGCGCCTACGTGCTCCCCGATCGCGCCGTACTCAAGATCTCGCCCGCTGCACCCACGAACGCGAGCAAGGCCGACCGGCGCACCGCCGAGACGCTGGTGACGGCGCTCGCGCACTTCGGCGTCGACGCCACGATCGTCGGCCAGATCGCCGGGCCGCGCGTCACGCGCTACGAGCTCCAACTCGCGCCGGGAACGAAGGTTTCGAAGGTCGCAGCGCTCAAGGACGATCTTTCCTATGCCCTCGCGACGACGGAGATCCGCATCCTGGCGCCGATCCCGGGCAAGCAGGCAGTCGGTGTCGAGGTGCCGAACCTGAGCCCGAAGATCGTCACGCTCGGCGACATCTACGACGATCTGCCCTCGAGCGCCAGCCCGCTCGCCGTCTGGCTCGGCAAGGACATCTCCGGGAACGCGGTCTGGGCCGATCTCGCGCGGATGCCGCACATTCTCATCGCCGGCACGACCGGATCCGGCAAGTCTGGCTGCATCAACACGATCCTGACCTCGGTGCTGCTCCGCTCGACGCCGGACGACGTGCGGATGATCCTGATCGACCCGAAGCGGATCGAGCTGAACTACTACGAGTCGATCCCGCACCTCCTGACTCCGGTCGTCTCGAGCCCGAAGGAGGCGAGCGCCGTCCTCACGAACGTCGTCGCCGAGATGGAGCGCCGCTACGAGCGCCTTTCGGTCGTTCGCGCGCGCAGCCTGCCCGAGGCGAATCGCGCGTTCCGAGCACGTGGCGAGGACACGCTTCCCTATCTGCTGGTCGTGATCGACGAGCTCGCCGACCTGATGATGACGAGTCCTCAGGCCGTCGAGGACGCAATCATCCGGCTGGCGCAGAAGTCCCGCGCCGTCGGGATCCACCTCGTGCTTGCGACGCAGCGCCCGTCCGTCGACGTGATCACCGGCATGATCAAGGCGAACGTGCCGAGCCGGATCGCCTTCGCGGTCTCGAGCCAGACGGACTCGCGCGTGATCCTCGACGGCGCCGGCGCCGAGAGCCTGCTCGGTCAGGGCGACATGCTCTTCAAGCCGCTCGGCACGTCGCGACTTCAGCGTGTCCAGGGCGCGTACGTCTCCGAGGACGAGGTGAACCTCGTCGTCGAGCAGTGCCGTCACCAGCGCGCGCAGGAGCTCGATGCGACGCTGCTCGAGCTGCCCGAGGGCGCTCTCGAGGATGCCGACGACCACGACGGCGACTTCGACCCCGACGAGGACCCGCTGCTCGACAAGGCGATCGAGATCGTGATCCAGACGCAGACCGCGTCGGTCTCCCTCCTGCAGCGCCGCCTCCGCGTCGGCTACACCCGCGCAGGCCGTCTCGTCGACATGCTCGAGCGGCGCGGAATCATCTCAGGCTACGAGGGCTCGAAGCCGAGAAGAGTCCTCGTCGACGAGGCCGAGCTCGAGCGATTTCTGTCGCCGGCTTCGTAAAGGATTGAGTTTCGGCCCAACTTAGGGTTAGATCAAGCGTCCAAGCTTGGCGGAGTCATGACTTCTAAGGAGGGTATGTGAAGGTACGCAAGTTCATGCCGCTCGTGGCGGCGGCACTCATCGCGGTCCTCACGCTGGCGCTCGGCGCCGGCACAGGTGCAGCGAAGTCCGATGTGCAGGCCGCGCCTGCGCCGTTCAAGGTCACGCTCGTGACCGACATCGGCGGTCTCGACGACCGCTCGTTCAACTTCCTCGCGAACAAGGGTCTCCAGGACGCGAAGCGGAAGGGCGGCGTCAC
>JALYRA010000106.1 GCA_030855545.1 Actinomycetota bacterium
CTCCTGAACGACTGCATCCGCGTCCTCGACGAGTCGCGCGTGACGCCCGAGGACCTCGACACGGGTATGAAGAACGGCGCCGGCTGGCCGATGGGACCGTGCGCGCTCGTCGACCTCGTCGGCATCGACGTGCACGTGCACGCGTCCGAGGCGCTGTACGAGAAGACGCGCGAGCAGCGGATGGCGCCGCCGCCCCGCCTGGTCGCGATGCGGAACGCGGGGCTGCTCGGCCGCAAGTCGGGCCGCGGCTTCTACCTCTACGACTGAGCGGGCTCCGCCGGCGGGGCGAGCGCGGCGAGTAGGATCGGCACCGCCCCCTTCAGTCCGCTCCACATCACGAACAGTCGCTCGCCGCGATCGAGCCGGACGGGAAGCAGGAGCCCGCCGACGACGAGCGGCCGGATCACGAACGCAAGTAGGGCAGCGAGCGCGAGCCCGTCGAGCCAGATCCCGTCCTCGAAGAGCGAGTCGAGCTCGATCGTCAGGCCGAGAGCGACGAAGATCGCGATCTCGGCGAGGCTGCCGACCGAGGAGAGGAACCCGTCGATCTCGCGGCGGCGCGGCATGGCGGCGTCGCCGATCAGGACTCCTGCGACGAAGACCGCGAGGAACCCGGACCCGTGGACGAGTGTGGCGGCTCCGTAGACGACTCCCGCCGCGGCGAGGAGGCGCAACGGATAGAGGGACAGCTCCGGCAAGGGCATGCGACGCATCAGTGGCAGTAGTGCGGCGGCACCGGCGATGCCCACTGCGGCGCCGAGCACGATCTCGATCGCGAACTCGCTGGCGACGGTCCAGAACGAGCCTCCGTCGCTCGTCGCGAGCTCGATCATCCCGATCATCAGTGCGATCCCGACCGGGTCGTTCGCGCCCGATTCCCCTTTCAGAATCGTGCCCGTCCTGCCGCCGATCTCGCGACCGCCTAGGACGCTGAACGTGACAGCCGGATCGGTCGGCGCGAGGGCCGCTCCGAGCAGGCCGCTCGTGATCCAGGAGAAGCCGAGGAGCGTGTGAGCCGCGAGCGCGATCAGACCCGCCGAGGCGAACGTGCCGACCACGCCAACGGAGAGAATCGGCACCGCCGAGCCGCGGAAGCGGCGCCAGCCCACATCCATGCCGCCGTCGAGCAGGATCACGATCAGCGCCACGACGCCGATCCGCTCGACCGTGACGAACGAGATCGCGTCGCCGAGTTGTGGAGCGAGATCCGACGCGGCGGCGGCGGCGAGGAGGAATAGCGCCGCGCTCGGAATCGCCAGCCGCTCGGTGATCGCGCGACCGAAGAGCGCCAGCGTGAAGCCGACGGCGACGACGAAGACGATCTGGCCGAAGTCGAGAATCTCGTTCATCGCGGAAATCTAGGCATTCCTGCGCACGCGGGAGCGTTTACACTTTCCTTACGTGACCCTGAACAACGGCACACGCAGCGTGTCGATACTGCGGCCCTGATGCGGAAGCTCTTCATCATCATCGCGCTGCTTTCGCTTGCCCTCCCGGTTGCGGGCCTCGCAGCCCTGCGTGCAGGCGACGGGACGCTATCGGTCGAAGACGGCCGCGGCTCGGTGTCCATGCACGTCCGGGGCGGGGTGATCGGTCGGCTCGACCGCGGCTCGGTCACGATCTACGACCTGACACCGGCAGACGCGTACGAGCAGAAGGTGTACGGCGACGATCATCCGGTCCGCTTTGTCGGCGAGACCGGGATCAAGTACTCGGGCTCGGGGATCCGCTTCCGCCTCGTCGGCGGCCAGTTCCGGATCGTGGTCAGCGGCAGCGGCATCGATCTCTCCGCGGTGGGCAAGGGCTCTGGGTTCATCCAGGGCGGCCTCGGCGAAGACACCGGTGTCTACTCGCTCGACGGCGCGGACTGCCGCACCGACCGCGCGAGCTGCAAGCCGCTTCCGGAGTTCGGACGGCGCTTCCAGCTCGGCGGGCCTGAAAAGAACACGTCCGGCTGATGACCGCCGGGGCTCAGACCGTTCTCGTCGTCGAAGACGAGGCGTCGATCGCCTCCTTCGTCTCGCTCTACCTCAAGAACGCGGGCTACGACGTGCGCGCCGTCACCACGGGCAGCGCCGCGCTCACCCAGGTCGCCGCCGAAATGCCGGCGCTGATCATTCTCGACCTGATGCTGCCGGACATCGACGGGATCGAGATCTGCCGCCGGGTTCGCAAGAACTCGGACGTGCCGATCCTGATGCTGACCGCGCGCGACGAGGATGTCGACAAGATCATCGGACTCGAGGTCGGCGCCGACGACTATCTGACGAAGCCATTCAATCCCCGTGAGCTGGTTGCCCGGGTGAAGAGCGTGCTCCGGCGTGCCGCGCCCGAGCGGCGCCGCGACGTCGAGGAGGAGCTCCACCACGGCGACCTCTCGATCAACGCGGGCAGGCGCGAGGTGAAGGTCGGTGAGGAAGAGATCCAGCTCGCGCCGAAGGAGTTCGATCTGCTCTGGGAGTTGCTCGACCATCGCGGGCTCGTGCTCACGCGCGACCAGCTGCTCGAACGTGTCTGGGGTTACACCTTCGCGGGCGATACGCGCACCGTCGACGTGCACGTGCGACAGCTGCGGCGAAAGCTCGGCGAGGCCTCGCCGATCGTGACCGTCTGGGGCGTCGGCTACAAGGTCAGCCCCGCACGCGACGCGGCGCCGGCAGCCTAAGGTCATACCCGTGCTCAACTCCCTGCGCTTTCGCCTGCCGGCGCTCTTCTTGGCGGGGATCGCGCTCTCGGGTCTCGTCGCGAGCCTGATCGCGGTCGGCCTCTTTCAGGACTACACGCGCAACGAGACGCTCGCCGAGCTTCGCCAGGAGGCTCGCGGGCTCGCTCAGCTCTACTCCGAGTCGGCGGTTCGCGCCCTGGACGAGAACAAGGCCGCACCGGCGTTCGCGGCGGCTCAGCTCGAGGCCGCGACCGGCGACCGGCTCTTCTACGTGGGCCTCCCGATTTTTCCGGGCGAGGATGCGGGGTTGAGGCGGCTGTCGCGGGTGGACATCGGCGCCGAGCTCAACGACCGCCGAGTGGTCACGTTCGAGTTTGAGCCGCCCGGCGAGGACCAGCGGTTCCTCGCCGCAGCCCATCCGCTCCGACCCGGCGGCGGGGCGGTTTTCAGCTATCTGATCGTGGCCAAGCCGAAGGACGAGCTCCAGGACGCCTGGGTCACGCTTCTCTCGCGGCTCGCGATCGCGTTCTTCGCCGCGCTCGCCCTCGTCGGTGGGCTGGCGCTCTATCTCTCGCGTCGGATCACCCGGCCCGTGCTGGCGCTCTCCCAGGCCGCGGACGAGGTGGCGAAGGGCCGGTACGACGTCCAGGTGCCGGACGTGCCCGGGGGCGGCGAGATCGGACATCTGGCCGAACGCTTCCGCGACATGACCGCCCGACTCGCGGAGTCCGAGGAGCTCGAGCGCAACTTCCTGATGTCCGTCTCGCACGAGCTTCGGACGCCGCTGACCGCGATCCGCGGCCACGTCGCGGCGCTGCGCGAGGGTGTCGTCACCGATCCCGAGGCGGCGGAGGAGTCGCTCGAGATCGTCGCGGCCGAGACAGATCGGCTCGGCCGGCTCGTCGGAGACGTGCTCGATCTCGCGAAGCTGGACGCGCACCGCTTCACCGTCCTCACGGAGGAGGTCGACATGAGCAGGCTCCTCGAGCGGGCGTACTCGACGTTCGCCGACGAGGCGCGCCGCCGCGGGATTGTGTACTCGCAGGAGTCGGACGGGGCGCCGGTGATCGTCTCGGACGGTGATCGCGTGCTCCAGATCATCTCGAACTTGCTCTCGAACGCCTTTCGCTGGACGCCGGACGGCGGGCGCATCGACCTGACCCTCCAGAGCCGGAACGGGACGGTGACGGTCGACGTTGCCGACACCGGCGCCGGGATCGGTGTCGAGGCGCGCGAACGGATCTTCCGGCCCTTCTGGTCGACCGACGGGCGCGGCACCGGGCTCGGGCTGCCGATCGCACGCGAGCTCGCAATGGCGCTCGGAGGCCGGATCGAGCTGGAGTCGAGCCTCGGCGAGGGGAGCCGGTTCCGGCTCGTCCTCCCAGCGCTGCCGAGCTAACCCGCGTCGCGGAGTGAGACGACGGGGGCGCCGACCGTGGCGCGTTCGACCTTCTCGAGCCGGTCGCTGACGCCCTTCCAGCCGGACGAGACGAGGTCGACGAGTAGCGCGAGGTCGTCGATGCGGGCGTGCCGCTCGGCGAGCAGGTCACCTTCGAGCCGTTCGAGCCGCCTGATCGCTTGGTTCAGCAGGCCGCGGATCTCCGCGATGTGGCGTGCAACCGGGAGCACCTCGGCGCGGAGGCCGTCGTGCACCGCTGCGCCGATCTTCTCCGGCAGCGCACGTTCGAGCTCTGCGGCAGACTGGGCAAGCGCCTCGATCTGGTCGCGCGCGCGCTCGAGCGCCGCCTCGAGCTCCGCAGGCGCGACGCGGCCGGATGCCGCTGCCGCGATCCGGTCCTTGGCGCGCTGGAGAACGTGCTCGTCCACGGGTGCGAGAGTACTCTCGCCGTCGGATGGATGCCAGCGAGCTCGACTACGACCTGCCGCCCGAGCTGATCGCGCAGCAGCCGGCAGAGCGGCGCGACGCGTCGCGGCTGCTCGTCTTCGACCGCGCCACCGGCGTCGTCCGCCACCGCACGTTCTCCGAGCTGCCGCAGGAGCTCTCCGGCGAGCTTGCCGTCGTGAACGACACGCGCGTCGTCCCGGCGCGGATCCGGATCGAGCAGCCGAGCGGGGAGGTGCTGTTGCTGGAGCACACAGGCGGCGGCGAGTGGATCGCGTTGGCGCGGCCGACGCGTCGCCTTCGCGCAGGGCGGCGATATGGCGAGGTCGAGTTGCTCGAGCATCTGGGGGAGGGCCGCTGGCGTGTCCGTCTCGACGGCGACCCTGACGGCGAGACGCCGCTGCCGCCCTACATCACCGAGCCGCTCACGGACGCGTCGCGCTACCAGACCGTCTATGCGGACGAGTCCGGGTCAGCGGCCGCACCGACGGCGGGACTCCACTTTACTGCGGAGCTGCTGGCGGAGCTCGACGTCGAGCGCGTCACGCTGCACGTCGGTCTCGACACGTTCCGTCCGCTGACCGCGCCGACCCTCGAGGAGCACGAGCTACACGGCGAGCGCTATTCGGTGTTGCCGGATGCGTGGGAGCGGATCCGAGCCGCCGAGCGCGTCCTCGCCGTTGGCACGACGACGGTGCGCGTGCTCGAGACGGTCGCAAGCAACAGTCTGTTACAAGGTCGCACGTCGCTGTTCGTCACGCCCGGGTTCGCATTTCGGCGCGTCGATGCGCTCTTGACCAACTTTCACCTACCGCGCTCGACGCTGCTCGCGCTGGTGATGGCGTTCGCCGGCGTCGACGAGACGAAAGCCCTGTATCGGCTCGCGGTCGAGGATCGCTACCGCTTCTACTCCTTCGGCGACGCGATGCTCGTCCTTTGAGAGACATCTGGCCTCGGCTCTCTCGCGTGCGCGGCGTCCACGCGACAATCATCGCTCCCTGACCTCGAGCCACTCCGCGAGCGGGCCGTCGACGACCTCGAGGAAGCGCGGCTCGAGCTCCGCGCCTGCTGCGACGAGGAGCTCGGCGACGCCGACGAAGTCGCGGCCCGGCGTCTCGTGATTCTGCGATCCGAGCGCCGCCCAGGCGAGCGGCGTGTCGAAGTGAGCGCCGGAGGGCGCAACGGGGTCGGCCCCGCGTGCAAGCAGCCGCTCGACGAGTTCCGGCGAGCCGATCCACGCGGCGTGATGAAGCAGCGTCCCTTCGGGCGAGCCACCGACGACGCCGCGGAACTGCGGCCCGGCGACGTCGAGCACGAGCTCGAGCTTGCCGCGGAGTGCTGCGAGCACGATCACTTCCTGCGCGTCCGGATCGAGCCGGTCCGGGAGCGGTCCCGTCGGCGCCTCGCCGCGCGCGATCGAGGAGACGGCGGCGTCTGCCGGATCGACCTCGGTCGAGGCGCCGAGCCGCGCCAGCAACTCCGCGAGCTCGTCCTTGCCGCGCAGCTTCGCATGCTGGTACGGGGTCCGAAGCGGCACGTCGCCGCGCCAGGTCTCGCCACCGGGCAGGTCGACATCGGCTCCGTGTGAGGCCAGCAGCTCGATCATCGCGGGCCCACAGCCACGGCGAACCGCGTGCGCGACGTAGAACGTCTCGTTCGGGTCGGCGCCGTGCTCGAGCATCAGGCGAACGTGGTCGAGCCGCTCGCTGTCGAGTGCGGCCGCGAGCGCGTTCGTGCCGTTCACCTGCGCACCGTGCTCGAGCAGGATCCGCGTGCAGTCTGGGCTCTCTGCGCCCGTTGAGTGGTAGAGCGACTCGCCGTCGTCGGGATCGGCTCCGGCCTCGAGGAGCGCCCGCGTCAGCTCCGGGTCGTGCCTGATTCCCGCCGCGCCGTAGAGGGCGGACATGTTCCCGTACTCGTTGACGAAGAACGCGTTCGGATCGGCGCCGCGAGCGAGCAGATCGAGGGCGAGCGCGGTCGTTTCGAAGCAGGAGTGGCAGACATAGAGCAGCGGCGCCCAGTCGAGCGGGCCGCCCGGCGCGTTGGGGTCACCGTCCCAGCTGCGTCCGAGCACGAGCCGCGCCCACGGATCGCGCTCGACCTCCGGCTCGGCGTCGCGCGTGGCCTCGGCTCGCGTGCGGTGGCCTGCGGTTGCGGCGCGGACGAAGGTGTCCACACTCATGGGCTAACCCTAAGCTGCCCGCGTGTCAGCCTTCGAGGTCATCGCCACCGACGGCGCCGCTCGTGCGGGGATCCTCCGCACCGCCCACGGCGAAATCCGGACGCCCGCCTTCATGCCGGTGGGGACGAAAGGGACGGTGAAGAGCCTGGACCCGGGCGAGCTGCGGACGGTCGGTGCGCAGATCATCCTCGGCAACACCTACCACCTGCACTTCCGCCCGGGCGACGAGCTGATCGCGGAGCTCGGCGGGCTGCACGCGTTCTCCGGGTGGGACGGGCCGATCCTGACCGACTCAGGCGGCTTCCAGGTCTTTTCGCTCCGCGACACGCTCGTCGGGGTCGACGACGACGGCGTCACGTTTCGGTCGGTGTACGACGGCGCTGCGGCGCGGTTCTCGCCCGAGATCGCGGCGCGGATCCAGCGCAACCTCGGCTCGGACATCGCGATGGCCTTCGACATCTGCCCGCCGGCGGGTGTCCCGCGCGCCGAGCTCGAGGAAGCGGTCAGGCTGACGACGCTGTGGGCGACGCGGCAGCGCGACGAGGAACGGGCGCCCGGTCAGCTGCTCTTCGGAATCGCGCAGGGCGGCGCCGACCCGGAGCTGCGCCGGCGTTCGATCGAGGAGATCGCCGCGCTCGGCTTCGACGGGCACGCGCTCGGCGGGCTCGCAGTGGGGGAGGAGCGCGAGGAGATGTTCGAGGCGACGGCCTGGGCGGCGCCGCTCCTGTCCGCGGAGAAGCCGCGCTACTTCATGGGGATCGGCGACGCCGAGGGTATCCTGCGCGTGATTCAGGCCGGGATCGACATGTTCGATTGCGTCCTGCCGACGCGCACGGCCCGCACCGGCTCCGCGCTCACCGCGACCGGCCGCCTCAACCTGAAGAACGCTCGCTTCGCGAAGGATCCGCTCCCGCTCGAGGAGGGCTGCACCTGCCTCGCCTGCGTGCGCTTCTCGCGAGCGTACGTCCGGCACCTCGTCAACCAGGAGGAACTGCTCGGACTGAGGCTCCTCAGCCTGCATAATCTTCACTTCCTACTCGAACTGACCGCGGGCGCGCGGACGGCGATCCAACGTGGCGAGCTCGGGGCCTACGTGGCCGAGGCGCTCGCCCAGCTCGCCGCCGGCTCGCAGGAGGACGCTTGAACCCAGGAGGGCTGCTCATTCTCGTCGCCATGTTCGCCCTGCTCTGGGTGCTCTTCATCATGCCGCAACGCCAGCGGATACAGGCTCAGCGCGAGCTCGTTCAGGGTGTCGAGGTCGGCGACGAGATCGTTACGGTCGGCGGGCTGATCGGACGCGTTACCTCGCTGACCGGCGACGACGAGCTGCGGTTGGAGGTTGCGCCCGGCACCGAGTTGCGCGTCGCGAGGCGCGCCGTCGGCGCCGTCCTCACATCCGCGCGGGAGGAGCGCACGCAAGATGAGCGCATAGCGCCGGAATCCGAGCCGGACGAAGTGGTTCGCAGCTAACCTGCCCTCCGGCGTGAACCGCAGACCGCACCTCTTTCTCGTGGCGCTGATCGTCGCCGGGCTCATCGGCGTCGGCCTGCTCGCGCTCCCCGGCTCGCCTGTCCAGCAGGAGCCGACGCTCGGCCTCGATCTCCAGGGCGGCCTCGAGGTGACCCTGCAGGCCGTGCCGCCCGCGAACCGGCCGCTCGAAGAGGCTGATCTCGAGCGGTCCGTCGAGATTCTCCGCGACCGAGTCGACCGCCTCGGCGTCGCCGAGCCCGAGATCCGCACGCAGGGCGACGACCAGATCGTGATCGACTTGCCGGGGATCAAGAACCCGGACGAGGTGATCAATGTGCTCGGCCAGACCGCCCAGCTCGAGCTCTTCGACCTGCAGGCGAATCTCGTGCCCCCCTCGATCGGCGCGCAGCGCTTCCCGATCGCGACGGAGTCGCTCTTCGCGCTCCTCGCCGGCCAGCAGGCGCTCGTCAAGGAGAACGCCAAGACGACCTGGTACCTGTTCGACGACAAGCGGAAAGTCCGTGCCGGCCCGGTTGCCGTCAGGGCCAAGTTGCTCGCGAGCGAGGTGGTGGACGAAGCCGGCAACGGAGGTGCGCTGCCGATGGGGTGGAGGATCTTCGGCGTCCCGCCCAAGACCGTCGTGCTCAGCTGCGGCATCGGCGAGGTCGTCTGCCCCGGCGTCGACGTCGAGAATCCGACGACGAACTCCTTCTACCTAATCCGCTTCGACCCGACCAATCCGGACGAGTCCAAGCGCGTCCCGGAGATGACGGGTGAGGACCTGGAGCTCGACGGCACGCGCCAGGACTTCGACACGACGAGCGGCCAGCCGATCGTGACGATGAGCTTCACGGACGACGGCGCGGACAAGTTCGGCGACATCACACGCGAGGAGGCTCGTCGCGGCGCGCTGCTCTCGCGGACGATCGGCGGCGGCCAGAAGATCACGCAGAACTTCGCGATCGTGCTCGACCGCCAGATCAAGTCGTTCCCGTCGATCGACTGGGAGCAGTACCCGAACGGGATCAGCGGGACGAACGGCGCGCAGATCACCGGGATCGGCGATCTCGACGAGGCCAGCAACCTCGCGCTCGTGCTCCAGACCGGCGCGCTCCCCGTCACCTTCACCACGCTCGAGTCGACCGCTATCTCCGCGACGCTCGGCAAGGACTCGCTCGCCGAGGCCTGGAAAGCCGCGCTCGCGGGGCTGCTCGTCGTCGCGCTGTTCCTGCTCGTCTTCTACCGCGTCCTCGGCGTCGTCGCGGTGATCGGGCTCGCCATCTACGCGGCCTTCCTCTACGCGGCGATCCTGCTCTTCAACGTGACGCTGACGCTGCCGGGCTTCGCCGGGATCATCCTCACGCTCGGGGTCGCGGCCGACGCGAACATCGTCATCTTCGAACGCGTGAAAGAGGAGTACCGCGCGGGCAAATCAGTGCGCGCCGCGATCGCCGCGGGTTACGGCAAGGGTTTCGCAACGATCATCGACGCGAACGTCGTCACGGCGATCACGGCGACCGTCCTCTTCCTCGTCGCAACCGCCGGCGTCAAGGGCTTCGCGCTGATGCTCTTGATCGGCACCCTGATCTCGCTGCTCACCGCCGTCGCGGCGACGCGCGCAATTCTCGGGCTGCTCGCCGGCTTCCGCTGGTTCGACAACCCGAAGCTGATGGGCGCCGAGGGCGAGCCGCCGAAATGGATCCGGCGGGACTTCATCGGCCTGCGCAACCGCTGGTTCGCGATCTCGGGCGTCGTGCTCGCGCTCTCGCTCGGCGCGATCATCTACAACGGTCTCAACCTCGGCATCGACTTCGAGGGCGGCACGAAGATCACCTTCACGACGCCGCAGCCGGTGGCTCTCGAAGACGTCCGCGCCCAGGCATCGACCCTCGGCGAGGGCGCGTCGCAGATTCTCGGCCGCGGCGAAGCCGTCTCGGGCGACAGCTACGACGAGTTCCAGATCCAGACCGAGGAGCTGACGCCGGACGGGCAGGTCGCGCTGACGCGGGCGCTCGCGGCGGAGTTCGACGCGGACTCGAGCGTCCAGACCGTCTCGGCCAGCTTCGGCCGCCAGATCGCCGAGGGCGCGATCCTCGCGATCATCGTCTCGCTCCTCCTCGTCACGATCTACATCGCGGCGCGCTTCCAGGCCAAGTTCGCAGGCCCGGTGATGTTCACGCTGCTTCACGACGTGCTGATCACGGTCGGGATCTACGCCTTGCTCGGCCGGGAGGTGACGACCGCGACGGTCGCCGCGGTGCTGACCGTGCTCGGATACTCGATCTACGACACGATCATCATCTTCGACCGGATCCGCGAGAACATGCCGCTGATGAAGCGCTCGTCGTTCCGGTCGATGGCGAACGTGTCGCTGTGGGAGACGATCCCGCGCTCGCTCGCGACGACGTTCATCACCCTGCTGCCGATCGCGGCGCTCTACTTCCTGGGCGGCGAGACGCTGCGCGACTTCGCGTTCGCGCTGCTCATCGGCATCGGCGCCGGCTCCTACTCCTCGATCTTCATCGCGGCGCCGCTGCTCGCAGTGATCAAGCAGCGGGAGCCGGAGTACGCGCGCCGCCGCGACGAGGTGTCGTTCGACGACGCCGGCTCGGTCGGCGGCCTGCTCAAGGACGCCGAGGAGCTCGCGGCCGCGCAGCCGACACCGGATCTGATCCCGGATGTATTCCAAGACCGCGGCGATGAGGCGGACGGAACGGCCGAGACTCCCGAGGCGGCGGCCACCGCGGACTCGAAGCGCGACCGGCGCCGCCAGCGCCGCAGCACGCGGCCCCACGGCCGTGCCAGATAGCAGCACCTTCGCGCTCCGGCAGCTCGTCGACGAGCTGGCAGCTCAGCTACGCGCCGGGGTCGAGAAGATCGGCGACCTCCCGCAGGAGACCGGCGAGCGCCTCGCGCAGGAGCTCGGCCTTGTCCGGCGCGAGGAGCTGCACTCGCTCGAGCTCCGCCTCGCACAGCTCGAGCACCGCCTGAAGCTGCTCGAGAACGCCTAAACGCGTCGACGCCAGCGCGAGAATACGTCCTCGAGGTCGGCGCGCATCGAGCGCGGGATCAGGACGAAGAGCTGGTCGCCGGCCTCGACGACCGTCGAGCCGCGCGGGGGAATCGTGTCGTCGCCGCGGGTGATCACCGCGATCAGCGCGCTTCGGGGGAGCCCGAGCTCGCGCACCGATGCGCCGTTGATCGCGTGGTCGCCGGAGACGGCGAAGTCGATCAGGTCGAGCTTGCTCAGGTGGCCTACCTCGAGTGGCGCCTCCTGCACGGGCGGCGCCTGCGAGATCAGGCCGAGCCTGCCCGCAACCCATTCGAGGGTCGTTCCCTGCACGATCGCCGAGACGACGACGACGAAGAAGACGGCGTTGAAGATCGTTTCCTTGTTCGGCACGTCGGAGGAGAGGACGAAGGTCGCGAGCACGATCGGAATCGCTCCGCGGAGCCCGGCCCAGCCGAGCAGGAGCCGATCGCGGGCGGTGAAGTCGTTCAACGCCGTCGAGGCCCAGACCGAGGCCGGACGGGAGACGAGCATCAGCAGCAGGGCGAGCGCAAGTCCTGGGACCGCCACGTCCGGCAGATCGCCGGGGAAGACGAGCAGGCCGAGGACGATGAAGAGGGCGACCTGCGCCAGGAAGGCGAGTCCCTCGTGGAACGCGACGAGCTGGCGCCGGTAGCGGGACGGTGTGCTGCCGACAGCGAGCCCGACGAGATAGACCGCGAGGAAACCGCTGCCCCCGATCACGTCCG
>JALYRA010000111.1 GCA_030855545.1 Actinomycetota bacterium
CGGCGAGCACGTAGACGCGGGCGATCAGCTCCGACCGGCCGGGCAGCACGAGCAGCAGCACGACGAGGGCGATCGTGAGCAAGACCGGGATCTGCGCGAGCTTGAGCGCGGCGCGCATCATCCGCTCATCCGCGCCGCGAGCGCTTGCGCGCGCGCCTGCTCTGCGAGCGCCTTCGCGGCCAGGAGGTCGTCGCGCACTCGTTCGAGCGCCGCGATCGCGTCGTCCTTCATCTCCTGGCCCACTGCATGCTGCGAGAACTTAGCCCTTTCGAAGAGACCGGTGAGCCGCCGCGCGGCGCGATCGCTGACCTCGAGCTCGGCGAGCATGCGCGCCAGGTACTCGAGAGGCGCCTCGGCGGCGCGGCGCGGTAGCCGGTGCGCCGCGAGGACGTCCTCGAGGCGTGCGTACGCCGCGATCACTGCCCGGCGCGGATCGGGCTCCGCACGGAGGTCGTCGAGCGAGAGGTCGAGCGCCGCCGCCAGGTCCTCGGCGAGCGGGCTGAACCAGCGCTCGCCCCGCGCCCGGCGGCGAGTCCGACCGGACCAGAACCACGCCGCCCCTCCGAGAACCAGCAGGCTCAACGTGATCCCGACCGGAATCCACGCGAACTCGGCTTGGTATGCGGTCTCGGACGTCGTCTGTGTCTGCGCGCCGCCGCCGCCGGCCTCGGAAACCGTGATGTCGGCGCCGAGGCGTCTCTCCGGCAGACCGTTCGCGATCAGGATCAGCACGCCGGCGAGGAGGATCAAACCGCCCCAGTTGCGCCAGTCGCGCCCGTGGCCGGGAGCCCGCGAGGTCGAGTGGCGGCCGATCGCGAGCAGGTAGAGGAAGAGCACCGCCCCTGCAGCGAGCATGACGACGTAGAGGCTGAGGAGGATGTCGAGCAGCGTGTCGGTCGGCCGCCGCGCGCCGCCGTCGCCGACCGGTGTCGACCCGCGGGCCGCGATCGCGACCAGGCCGAGCGCGACGAGGACTCCCGCCGCCGTCAGGAACGCCTTCCGGCCTCTCCCACTACTCTCCATCTCAGGGTGAGACGTCCACCGGTGGAGGAACGTTTGCAGCGGCCCTCGGTGATGGGGATCGTCAACGTGACCCCCGACAGCTTCTCGGACGGCGGTATGCACCTCGACCCCGACGCAGCGGCGGCAGCCGCGCGGCGGATGGTCGAGGACGGCGCTGCGATCGTCGACGTCGGCGGCGAGTCGACACGGCCCGGCTCGGACGGCGTCTCGCTCGACGAGGAGCTCCGACGCGTCGTGCCCGTGCTCGAACGTCTCGAGGGGCTGCCCGTCTCGATCGACACCGCAAAGAGCGAGGTCGCGCGCCGGGCGTTCGCGCTGGGCGCCGAGCTCGTCAACGACGTTACCGCCCTTCGCGGCGATCCCGACCTCGCCGGCGTAGTCGCCGACGCGGGCGGGTACGTCTGCCTCATGCACATGCGAGGAGAGCCGCGCACGATGCAGGCGGACCCGCGCTACGCCGACGTTGCGTCCGAGGTCGCGGCGTT
Source organism: Actinomycetota bacterium (assembly GCA_030855545.1). Lineage (GTDB taxonomy): Bacteria > Actinomycetota > Thermoleophilia > Gaiellales > Gaiellaceae > Gaiellasilicea. The sequence continues at coordinate 1,509 of JALYRA010000111.1, forward strand.
CCTCGAGCAGCGGCTCTTGTTCGCCGTGTCCTCGGGGATTCCGGAGGAGCACGTCTGCCTCGATCCCGGGATCGGCTTCGGCAAGACCGCAGCGCACAACTTCGAGCTGATCAGACGGCTCGACGTGCTGACCGCTCTCGGCCGGCCGGTGCTCGTCGGCCTCTCCCGCAAGAGCTCGCTCGGGCAGCTCTTCGACCCGGACGCGCGCGCCGGCACGCTGGCCGCGTCGCTCGGCGCCGCCGTCGCGGCCTACGACCGTGGCGCCTCGATCTTCCGCGTCCACGACGTGCGAGAGCACGTGGAGGCGCTGGCGGCGGCCGGCGCGATCGCGTGAAGATCGAGCTGCACGGGATCGACCTGCACGGCTTCCACGGCGCCCTGGACTGGGAGCGGGAGCAAGGTCAGCGCTTCCTCGTCGACGTCGAGCTCGAGGTGGGGGAGGCCGGAAGCTCGGACCGGCTCGAGGATGCCGTCGACTACCGCGACGTCGTCGCGTGCGTCCAAGAGGTCTCGGACGCACGCGCGTACCACCTGCTCGAGGCCCTCGCGACGGCGCTCGCCGACGAGCTGCTCGCGCGTTTCCGGCCGGAGCGGGTGTCGGTGCGCGTGCGCAAGCCGGAGGTCGTGCTCGACCCGCCGGTCGAGTACGCGGCCGTCCGCGCGACGCGGCCGTGACGAGGGCATACATCGGAGTTGGCGCGAATCTCGGCGACCGCGAGGCGACGATCCGCGCCGCGATTGCGGCGCTGCCCGGCGTTGTCGCGGTCTCGGAGCTCCGGGAGACCGATCCGGTCGGCGTT
>JALYRA010000112.1 GCA_030855545.1 Actinomycetota bacterium
GACAGGGCGGCTCGAACGTGCCCGCTTCGAGCCGCTCTCGGGTTCGCGGCCCCGGCCGGACGAGACCATGCTCCGCGCAGCGGTACCGCCCCTCCCCGTAGACGACCATGCTGCTCGCGAGCACGAGTCGCGCCGGCCGAGAACGTCTTGCGAGCTCCCGGAGCAGCGTCGCCGTGCCGAGATCGTTGTGGCTGACGTAGTCGGCGACGTCGCCAAAGTCGACGCCGAGCCCGACCATCGCCGCCTGGTGGCTGACCGCGTCGACGCCCTGGAGGCAGTGGGCGACGACCTCGCCGTCGCGGACGTCGCCGAAGACGTACTCGGCGTCGGGGTTGAGGTAGTCGGGCTCGCGCTCGTGCGAGAGCGGGTGCAGGAGGTCGAGGACGCGAACCCTCGCCCCCTGTTCAACGAGGTCATCGACGACGTGCGAGCCGACGAAGCCGCAGCCGCCGGTGACGAGGACGGTGGTCATCTGAGCGAATCTTCACACGACTCCATCCCAACGCTCATGAAGCCCAGCGAGTCTGCCTCGGCGGGCGCATCCGTGCCTGCAAAAAAGGGGGAACCGACGATGAGATTTCACAGGAAGCCAAGGCAGCTCCTGCTGCTCTGCGCGCTGGCCGTTGCCGCGGCCGTCGCGACCATGCTGGGCACGACGCAGGGAAGCACGGCGTCGAGCGGCACCAACGCGCCCGGCGCCGTCTACGCGATGACGAACGAGCGGGCCGGCAACCGGATCCTCGTCTACGACCGCCACGCCGACGGCACACTCGCGCCGCCGCGCTCGGTCTCGACCGGCGGGAGCGGGACCGGCTTCATCGACCAATCGGCGAACAGCCTCGTCCTCGCCGGTGGCAACTTCGAGTCGTCGCAGCAGGTCGTCGGCGGCAGCGCCCAGTTCCTGTTCACCGTCAACACCGGCTCGGACAGCATCTCGTCCTTCCGGCTGAAGAGCGGCGATCCGGTGCTCGCGGACGTCGAGTCCGGCCTCGATCACCCGATCAGCGTCGCCTACAGCAAGCACCGGCTCTTCGTCTTGAACGCCGGCAACCAGTCGTGCCAGGGCAGCAACCCGACGATCACCGGCTTCACGGTCGACGCCAGGGGCGAGCTGACTCCGATCCCCGGCTCCACCCGCGAGGTTCCCGGCGGTCCGGAGTCCGGCTGCACGATGATCTCGTTCAATCCGCGCGGCGACGTGCTGGTGATCTCGGAGAAGGTCGCCGACCTCCTGATCACCTACACGGTCACCCGCGAGGGCATTCCCTCGGCTCCGATCGTGAACAACACCACCGGCCTCGACCCGTTCGGGTTCGCCTTCACTCGCCAGGGCCAGCTGATCACGTCGGAGAACTACAACTCGATGGGCGGCGGCGTCTCGACCTACGACGTCCCGGACAGCGGTGTGCTCGAGCCGATCAGCCCGTCCGTGCTGAACGGCCGCAACGACGCCTGCTGGGTCGCGATCACGAATGACGAGAAGTACTTCTACGTCTCGAACGCGGTCAGCGGCGACGTCTCGAGCTACACGCTCGACAACGACGGCAACATCGCCCTCCTCGAGGCGGTCGCCGGCGACGTCGGCCCGATGGCCTTCGACGAGGCGATGAGTAACGACAGCAAGTACCTCTACATCCGCAGCCTCACGCCCGGCACGATCGAGGTCTTCGCGATCCAAAGCGACGGGAGCCTCGTGAAGATCCAGTCGATCGGCGGGCTGCCGCCCGGCAGCGAGGGCCTCGCGGCGCGCTAGCGAGAGCCCCCGCCCGTCCCGGACAGCCGCTCGCGCAGGGCGTCCGGGACGGGCACGCTCTCGCCGCGCTCGTAGTCGTAGGAGACGAGGACGCTTTTCCCCTCCGCGACGACGCGTCCGCCGGCCGAGATCACGTGCTCGAGGTCGAAGCTCCTCGTTCCGATCCGCGAGCAGCGCGTCCGCACCTCGACCTCCTCGCCCATCCGGAGCTCGGAGCGAAAGTCGATCTCGACCCGCGCGAGGATGAACTCGACGAGGTCGCCGAGCACGCCGATCCGCGATTCCTCCAGATAGGTCGAGTAGACGGCGTTGTTGACGTGGCCCATCGAGTCGCAGTCACGGAAGCGGACGCGGTCGCGGTGCACATGGGGAAAGTCGGCCACGTCGCCTTCTACCACGCGGGAAGATCACGGGCTTCTCCCTCGTCCCGTGAGCATGAGCTTCCTTCTCGCCACGATGACACTCATGCTGGGGTCGGGATCGCCGGCCCCTCTGCCAGTCTCCCCCGCCTCGTCGACCGCCGCCGTCTCGACGCTCGAGCTGATCGACCCCGCGACGTGGGCCGGGCACACCGTCTCCGGCGCCAACGGCGTTTACTTCCGGCTCTGCGGCCCCGATCTCCGTCCGTGCTCGCTCCAGCGAGGCGCGCTGCGTGCGCGCACGCAGGGGCTCGCGCTCGCGGTGCGCACCTTCCGCGAGACGGACGCCAACCTCGTCATCGTCGCGCTGCCACAGTCGGCGACGAACCACGCCTTGCTCGTGTTCGAGCGCGACGTCCTCGAGGCGACCGGAGACGCCGACACGCTGACGGGCGATCGGCTCTATGCCATGGGCGGCCTGTTCACGATCGGAGTCGAGGACAGCCTGTTCCTGGTCAGGCTGCCCGTGTCTACGCTGGGCAGGTGACGGACACCCTCGTCTTCATCCCCGCCTGGAACGAGGAGGGGAACCTGCCGGCGGTGCTCGCCGAGCTTCGCAGCGAGCTTCCCGATGTCGATGTGCTCGTCGTCGACGACGGCTCGACCGACCGCACAGCCGCGGTCGCGCGCGAGCTCGGCGCCGAGGTGCTCTCATTCGGCGAGAACCGCGGCCTCCGCTCCGGGATCGCCGCGGGGTGGGGCTGGGCGGTCGAGCACGGTTATGGGTTCTGCGGTCGGGTCGACGCGGACGGTCAGCATCCGGCTGCCGAGCTCCGGCGGCTGCTCGACCTCGTCAAGTCGGGAGGAACGGATGTCGCTGTCGGCTCGCGCTTCGTCAGCGGCCCCGGGTACGAGCCGTACCGCTACGCCCCCGAGGGCATCCGCCGCTTCGGCACTGCGCTCTTACGGCGTTCGATGAAGGTCGCGCTCGACCGGCCGTTCAACGACGCGACGAGCGGGCTCTACGCGGCGTCGGCAAAGGCCCTGCCGTTCCTCGCGCAGCCGTACGAGAGCGGCGCGCCCGACGTCGAGGCGGTGCTGCGCCTGCACGAGGCGGGAATCCGAGTCGAGGAGGTGCCGGTGAACATGCGCGCCCGCGCCGGCGGAGAATCGAAGCTGAAGGGAAAGAGGGCGTTCGTGCTCGTCATGACGGTGGTCGCGACACTCCTCGGGGCAAAGAGATTTCGGCGCCGGCGTGCCTGATGGTTGGTCATCCGAAGAGTCCAGAAACTGCCGATCAACAATCCAGGCTCGTCGCCGTTCTCGGGTACTCGAGCCGCCGCGGCTCTGGCATCCATCCGATCTGCGCGGCACGGCTCGTGGCGGCTGAGCAGGCCGCAGCCGAAGCCGACTCGGTCGTGCTCTCCGGCTGGGCGCGCCGAAGCGGGCGCGACTCCGAGGCTGTTCTGATGCGAGCCGCGTGGGCCGGCCCGGCCGTGCCGCTCCATGCAGACGGCGATGCTCGCACGACCGCCGGCAACGCGCGTGCGGTCGCCGCCGCAGCAAGGCGAGCCGGCGCGACCGAGGTCGTCGTCGTCACCTCCTCGTGGCACCGGCCGCGCGCCCGGGCGCTCATGCGAGCCGCGCTCGGCAAGGGGGTCGCCCTCGAGGTCATCTCGGCAACACAACCCCTGCCGCCGCTCCTGATCCTGCGCGAGGTCGCCTGCCTGCTCGCACTGCCGGTCCAGATCGTCGGCCTGCGTCGGACCAGGCTCTAGCGTCAGACGTTTCGCGAGACGTTCGGGCGTGTCGGCGGCGAGCATGCCTTGCTCCGCGACCCGCAGCTCGGTCTCGGCCCGGACGGCCGCACCCTCGTCGAACCGCTCGATCGCGAGTCCGGTTGAGGCGGAGACGGAGCGGGAACCCGAACGAGCGTGGGCTGGATCCGATCCCCGATCGCGCTCGGCCGGCGGCTGCGGCCACTCGGACCGCTGACCTACCGGATCGTCGCGCCGCGCGACGTCGTCTTCGGGATCGTGTCGTCGCCGTACCTCGACCGAACACCGGAGGCGCTCACCTCGAAGCTCGAGGTGCTGGAGCGCGGCGAGGACATGGTGCTCGCCGCCCACTACACCCGGATCAGAGGGTTCACAGTGACGACCGTCGAGACCGTCCGCTTCGAGCCGCCGTCGGTCGTCCACTTCCGCCTCGTCCGCGGCCCGGTGCCGTACGTCGTCGAGCAGTTCGTGCTCCACGAGCGCGACGGCGGGACGGAGCTCGAGTATCGCGGCGAGCTCGGCACGGACTTCTGGGCGCTCGGCGCCGGGTGGGGCGCGCTCGTCGCCCGCCGCTGGGAGCTTGCCGTCCGTACCTCCCTCGACGCTGTGAAGGCGGAAGCCGAGCGGCGCACGCGTTAGCCTGCGGGCGTGGCCGATCCGCTCGTTCGTGAGACCGAGAAGCTCTACGGGTTGTCGCCGTCCGAGTTCACGTCGGCCCGGAACGCGCGGGCGAAGGAGTTGCGGCGGGACGATCCCGATCTCGCAGCGGCCGTGGCGGCTCTCCCGAAGCCGAGTGTTGCGGCCGCCGCGCTGAACGAGCTCGTCCGCGAAGATCCGTCCGAGGCGAGGGCGCTCATCCAGTCGGGGAAACGGTTGCGTCAGGCGCAGGAAGCCGCGGTCAGCGGCAAGAAGGGCGCTGACCTGAACGCGGCGATCACCGAGCACCGGACGTCGCTCGAACGCGTTCAGCGCGACCTGCGGCGGCGCAAGTTGAGCGGGCCGACGGTCGAGAAGGCAGTCCAGACGCTGCGGGTGGCGTCGGTCGATCCGGAGCTGCAGCCGCTGCTCGAGCGGGGGATCCTCCACGAGGAGCTCGCCGCGTCGGGCTTCGGGCTCGATCCCAACCTCGTGCCGGCGAAACAGGCGGCGCCGAAGCCAAAGCCCGCTGCGAAGCCGAAGCCCGATCCGAAGCTGCGCGCGAAGTTGGAAGCGGCGGAGGCTGGCCTCGCGGACGCGGAGAAGCGTGCTGCGACGGCGCTGCGCGACCTCGAGCGCGCCAAGGAGAAGGTCGAACGCGCGCAACGAGCCGTCGCCGACACCTCGTGAGCACTCGCGCGGCGCCGGGGATCGACGGCTCGCCGCCCGTCTCCCCCAACGAGGTTCCCGGCGAGAAGAACGTCGGCCGGAACACGCTCGAGACGCTCCTCTTCCGCGGGCTCTCGACGCCGATCGCGCTGCTGCTCGTCGTGATCCAGAGCCGCTTCCTCGCGCCGTCGGGACGAGGCACGTTCGTGCTCGTCGTCCTCTCGGTGACGATCCTCTCCCGACTGCTCGGCCAGCTCGGGCTCGCCGTGACCGCCCGGATGCGGACGCGCGAGACCGATCTGCGTCAGCTCGTCCACCGCGCGTTCG
>JALYRA010000363.1 GCA_030855545.1 Actinomycetota bacterium
CGGATGCGCCCTGGCGCGGCGGCTGGCGGATGAACCTGCCCGCCGCTCCTCCGGCAACGCCGCCCGACGTCGACAGCGCCACGCACGCGCAGACGGCACGCGGCGGCGAGAGTCGAGTTACCGCGCCGATGCCGGGCACGGTGATCCGCGTCGACGTCGCACCCGGCGACAGGGTCGAGGCGCGTCGCCCGCTGCTCGTGCTCGAGGCGATGAAGATGGAGACACCGCTCGCAGCGCCGTTCGACGCGACGGTCAAGGCCGTGCACGTCGCAGCGGGCGATCGCGTTGCCGGTGGAGCGCTCCTGATCGAGCTGGAAGCCGACTAGAAGAGCTTCTGCAGCTTCATCGCGGCGCCCATGTCGCCCTTGATCTTGAGCTTCCCCGTCATGTACGCCGTCGTCGGATTGAGCTCGCCGCGGACGACCGCCATCATCGTCTCCTCGGAAGTGTTGATCGTCGTGTCGGCTTCGCCCCCGCCCTCGGTGACCTCGACCTTGCCGTCGGTGACGGCGACGAGCCACTGGCCCGCGCCCTCGATCTCGAACAGGTACGAGTTGTTCATCCCCGCGGTCTTCTCCGCGTCCGCACGGGACGCGAGCCCGTCGAAGAACTCCTGCACAGTCTCGGCCATCTGGAACTCCCTCTCGAGTGATCGGTCAGTCGGACGACGATGCTACGCCATCGTCCGGCATCCCCGCACGAGCGCGCGTCACGGCGTGCTCGACGACGGCATCAGTCAGCTCCCGAGGGACCACGTAGAGCCACGAGACTGATCGCGAGCAGCGGGTAGCATCCCGCGGCGCATGGATCTCGATCTGACCCAGGAGCAGCAGCTCGTCCGCGACACGGTGCGCGAGTTCGCGCTGGCGAAGATCGCTCCCGTCGCCGAGGAGCTCGACGCCGAATCGCGCTTCCCGTACGAGATCGTCGCCGAGCTCGGGGAGCTCGGGTTGATGGGGCTGCCGATCCCGGAGGAGTACGGCGGCGCCGGCGGCGACACCGTCTCCTACGCGCTCGCGATCGAGGAGCTGACCCGGATCGACTCGTCCGTCGCGATCACCGTCGCCGCCCACACCTCACTCGGCACGATGCCGGTCTATCTGTTCGGGACGGAAGAGCAGAAGCAACGCTGGCTTCCCGACCTGGCCGCCGGGAAGAAGCTGGCCGCGTTCGGCCTCACCGAGCCCGGCGCCGGCTCGGACGCCGGCAACACGCGCACGACGGCCGAGCTGCGCGACGGACAGTGGTTCGTGAACGGCTCGAAGATGTTCATCACGAACGCCGGCACCGACGTCACGTGGGGAGTCACGCTGACCGCGCGCACCGGCGAGGACGAGATCTCGAACATCGTCGTCGAGAACGGCACCCCGGGTTACGAGATCTCTGCGCCGATGAAGAAGCTCGGCTGGAAGGCTTCCGACACGCGAGAGCTCTCGTTCCAGAACGCCGCCGTTCCGGAGGAGAATCTGCTCGGCCCGCGAGGCCAAGGCTTCCACCAGTTCCTCGAGATCCTCGACGGCGGGCGCATCTCCGTCGCCGCGATGGGCGTCGGTCTCGCCCAGGGCGCGTACGACCTCGCCTACGCCTACGCGAAGGAGCGCGAACAGTTCGGCAAGTCGATCTCGAAGTTCCAGGCGGTTCAGTTCCGCCTTGCCGACATGGCGACGGAGATCGAAGCCGGCCGCGCGCTCGTGCTGAAGACGGCGTGGCTGAAGGATCAGGGCCGCCCGTTCGCTCGCGAGGCAGCGATGGCGAAGCTCTACACCGGCGAGCTCTCGAACCGCGCCGCGAACTGGGCGCTGCAGATCCACGGCGGCTACGGCTTCATGGACGAGTACGCGATTTCACGCCTGTATCGCGACCAGAAGATCCTCGAGATCGGCGAGGGCACGAACGAGGTTCAGCGCATGGTCATAGCCAAGCACCTCGGGCTCTAGCCCGATCCGACTAACGGGTGCCGTGCTTCACGATCAGCCGCGCGTCGCCGGAGGTGCCCGTGCGCCAGCCGGCCTCCCCGCCGCTCTCGATCTCGAAGACGATGTCGCCGACGCCGCTGTCCGCCACGTCGGCTCCGAAGCCGCCGTGGAGCCGGTCGCCACCGATGCCGCCGCGGAGCCGATCGTCGCCGCGCCGCCCGAGCAGCTTGTCGTCGCCCGTCCCGCCGTCGATCACATCGTTCCCCGGCCCGCCGTCGATGTAGTCGCTGCCGGCGTCGCCGTAAAGGATGTCCCGGCCGGCGCCGCCGTAGATCACCTGGCGGCCGGCGCGGCCGTAGACGATGTCGTCGCCGGTGCCGGCGAGGACGAGGTGGAAGCCGGGGCTGAGACAGATGATGTCGTCGCCGGGGGTGCCGCGGACGACGGGCGTCGTCCCGTAGATCGTGCAGTAGCGGCTCTTCGGCGCCTGCAGGACGAGGCGTGCGCCGACACGCCGTTGCGTCGTCGTCGCGGCGAAGGCGCGGAGGTCGATGTGGCCGCCGTCCTTCGCGCGCAGGCGCAGGCGCACGACGTAGCGCTCGGCGCGTGCGAGCGTGCCGACCGGGCAGGAAAGCGTGGAGCGGACGACGGTGCAGTCGAACGCCGCGGACGCCCCGCCAGGAATGCGCTGGGCGCTGCCCCCGACGAGAACGACGCCCTCCGGAAGCGCCACCGTGACACGAACGCCGTTGGCACGGGCGCCGCCGACGTTTCGCAGCGTCGCCGTGGCTTCGAAGACCTCGCCACGTCGAACCTCGCTGTACGGGCGACTCGTGCGGAGCTGGAGGTCGAGCGTCACGTGCGCTGGCGTGGCCGTCACGCGAAGGTCCGCGGTCGCCGCCCGAGCGTTGGCCGCATTCGTCTTCGCGACGACGTCGAGCGCGCCGCTGCGGAGCGCACGTAGCGTCAGGACGACCACGTACTGCGCGGTCGGCTCGAGCGAACCGACGGGACAGGAGACGAGGCGGTCGTCGACCGAACACGGGAAGGCGGCGGCCGCGGACGCCTGGAGGCTCCGTACCGCCCGCGCCCTAACGAGGCGAGCTTCCCCGCTCACGAACTCGGCGTTGTCGGGCAGCCTGACCGTGAGCACGACACTCGTCGCCGTTGCGCCGCCGACGTTCTGCGCCGTCGCCGTCATCTCGAACATCTGTCCGTCAGTGACGGTGCTGACGGTGGAGGTGATCGAGACCTTGACGTCCGGCACCGCC
>JALYRA010000193.1 GCA_030855545.1 Actinomycetota bacterium
CTGCCGCGACGCAGCTGGTTGTCCACGTCGCCGGGGCCGTGCGCCGGCCCGGGCTCTACCGGCTGGCCGAGGGCAAACGGGTCGCCGACGCGGTCGCCCGTGCGGGCGGCGCGACCGCGCCGGCCGACACTGCGTCGATCAATCTCGCCGCGCCGCTCCTCGACGGGATGCAAGTGATCGTTCCGAGCCGTCGTAGCGCCGAAGCTGTCGGCGGAGCTGCCATAGGTGGTCGCGTCAGCCTCAGTTCCGGGTCGGCAGCTGAGCTCGACGCGCTGCCGGGCGTCGGGCCGGTCACCGCCCAGAAGATCGTCGACTATCGCGCCGCGCACGGTGGCTTCCGTTCCGTCGACGACCTCGACGCGATCCCGGGCATCGGCCCGGCGCGCATCAACCAACTGAGAGAGCTCGTGTCGCCGTGATCGCCCGCTCGTGGCCCTCGTTGCTCGTCCTCTCGGCCTGCTGCGGGCTGGCCTTCGCCAACGTTGTGCGCGCGCCGATGCTCGGAATTGCCGCCCTGATCGCCACCGCGGCTCTCGGGGCGGCCGCGCCGAGAGCCAGGTTGATAGCCGCCGCCGTCGCGCTCGTTCTCGCAGGATGGTGGTGGGGCAGCATGCGGCTGGACGCGCTCGATCGCAGCCTGCTCCTGCCGGAGCTGGGGCGCTCCGGCCCAGTGACTGTGGTCGTGACCGGGCCTGTACGTCGGAGCCGCTTCGCACTACGTGTTCCCGCCGAGGTGCGCGCGTTCCGGGAGCGTTCGCTGCGAGAGCGAGTCCTGCTCGAGCTACCTCTCGGACGCTCCCCGCCGCAGGGCGCAATCCTCGCTCTGCGGGCGACCGTTGCCGCCCCTCGGAGGCCGGAGGACGGATTCGACGAGCGTGGCTGGCTTGCCCGCCGTGGCGTCCACGTCGTCCTCCACGGCCGTGAGTGGCGCGTCGTCGGCCGCCGCGGCGGGATCGGCGGTTTCTCCGATCGGCTCCGTGCGCACGTCGCGCGCGCGATCGCCCCTGGGCTCGAAGGCGAGCGCCGGGCGGTGCTCGCCGGGATCGTGCTCGGCGAGGACGAAGGGCTGACGGACGACCTCCGCGACAACTTCAAAGCTTCTGGCCTCTACCACCTGCTGGCCGTGTCGGGGCAGAACATCACGTTCCTGGCGCTCGGCGTGCTCGGGCTCGCCTGGCTGCTCGGAATCTCCCGACTCGTCGCCGAAGTGTTCGCGATTGCCGCAATCGCGGGGTACGTGCTCGCAGTCGGCTGGCAGCCCTCTGTCGTTCGGGCCGGTATCGCCGGCGGCCTGGCGTCCTTGGCCTGGCTGCTCGCGCGACCGCGCGACCGCTGGCACTTCCTCGCGCTCGGTGCGGCGGTACTGCTCGCGTGGACGCCCGCGAGTCTGCTCGAGCCAGGCTTCCAGCTCTCGTTCGCCGCCGTCGGATCGATCTTTCTGCTGCTGCCGAAGCTCCGGCTCGCCCTCGAGGGATACCCGCTGAGCGGTTGGCTGCGGGACGCGCTCGCCGTCTCGACGGCGTGTGGAGCAGCGACCGCGCCGATCCTCTGGCTCCAGTTCGGCAGCGTGCCCGTCTACTCGCTGCTCGCGAACGTTCTCGTCACGCTCGCGATCGGGCCGCTGCTCGGAATCGCGCTCGTCGGGTCGCTGCTCGAACCCGTCCTCCCCTCGGTCGCGCTCGCGCTTGCGTTTCTGAACGGCTGGCTCGCTGCGTACATCGCCGCGTGCGCTCGGGTCGTCGGCGGCCTGCCGCTCGCGGAGATCAGCTCCGGGGCTGCGGTCTGCGTCCTGCTCGGCACACCCATCCTCCTCCTCGCGCTGCACCGACTCCCGCGGTGGCGGCGGCCGGCAGCGGTCGCGTGCTGCGCCGCGTTCGTCCCGGCTCTCCTCGTCTGGCAGCTCTACCCGGACGGGCACCTGCCGCCGCCGCGCGGGCTGCGGATGACCGTCCTCGACGTCGGACAGGGTGACGCGATCTTGCTCGAGGTACCCGAGGGTGCCGTTCTCGTCGACCAAGGCCCGCCGGAAGCGAGGGTTGCCCAGCAGTTACGGAGCCTCGGCGTCCGGCGTCTCTCAGCACTCGTGCTCACCCATCCGCAGAGAGACCACATCGGCGGCGCGGAAGAGGTGCTCCGGCGGCTCGTGGTCGACCGGGTGCTCGATCCGCGGCTCGCTCTCTCCGGACCGGAGCAGCGCGCCGCGCTCGCACAGGCGGCCCGCCGGAGCGTCGAGGTGGTGGAGACCCGGGCGGGCGCGGGCTTCCGGCTCGGCCGGCTCCGGCTGCGCGTGCTCTGGCCGGACCGACCGGGCAGCCCGGACAGCGACCCGAACCTGCTCCCGATCGTTCTTATCGCCAGCTACGGCGAGGTCGACGCGCTCCTAACCGCCGACGCCGAAACGGATGTCACGGCACGTCTCCATTCGCGCAGGATCGAGATCCTCAAGGTCGCCCACCACGGCTCGGCCGACCCCGGCCTCGGCGCCGAGCTCCGCGAGCTCCGGCCTGCGGTCGCAGTCATCTCGTGCGGCCGAAACAACGACTACGGCCATCCGACGCCGTCGACTCTCTCCGCCCTCGCGGCGAGTCCCGGCCTCAGCCTCTACCGCACCGACGAGGACGGCCGCGTCGTCCTCGAGACGGACGGCCGGCGGATCACGGTGCGGACGGAGCGTTGAGTAGGGTGAAGCCATGGCCGAGTCGCCCGCGCTCAAGCCCGTGTACCTGCTCACGGGGAGCGATCGGCCCAAGATCGAGACCGCGCTCGCGCGCCTGCGCCGCCACTTCCAGGCGGAAGCCACCGAGCTCGTCAGCGCCCAGGAGCTGGCGGGCTCCGAGGTCGCCGCCCTCTGCAACGCCGGCAGCCTCTTCGGTGATGCACGCCTCGTCGTTGTCGAGGGCGTCGACGGCCGCCGCAACACCGAAGGCCGGCTCGCCAACGCGTGGAAAGTCGCTGACGTGAAGGCCGTCGAGGAGTATCTCGCCTCCCCGGCTCCTGCCACCGTCCTCGCGCTCGTCGCCGAGGAGCTGAAGAAGGACGCCGCGCTGACGAAGGCCTGCGCGAAGACAGGCGAAATTCTCGACTTCAACGTTGCGAAGCGGAGCCTGAACGCCTGGGTGGCCGAGCGGTTCAAGCAGGCCGGCGCCCGCGCCGAGCCGGAAGCCTGTGCCGCGCTGATCCTGCTCGTCGGCGAGGACATGCACCAGCTCGCGAACGAGATCGACAAGCTCGCGGTCTGGGCCGGCAACGAGCCGATCGGGGAGCGGGAGGTCGAGGCGCTCGTTGCAGCGGTGGCCGAGACGCCGACGTTCGCACTCACCGACGCCTGGGCGCAACGCGACGTAGGCCGAACGCTGGCCGCGAGCGAGACGATCTTCGAGCGGGAGGCGCAGCCGCGCCGGAACATCGCGCCGCGGCTCGCGGGCGCGCTCGGCAACCATCTCTCCTTCATGCGCCGCTGCCAGCAGCTCGCCGCCGACGGCGTTCGCGCCCGCGAGGCCGCGACCACCCTCAAACGCCACCCGTTCTACGTCGAGAAAGTGTTCGCGCAGGCCGCCAACTTCTCGGAGGACGAGCTGCGCACGGCGGTCGTCCGCCTGGCCGCTCTCGACCACGCCTTGAAGGGTGGCAGCAAGCTGTCGCCCGACCTCGAGCTGCAGCGAGCGCTGATCGACCTCAGCGCGGCGGACTAGCTCAGAGGCTTAAGCGGCGGAGTCGCCGGCGACAAGCCTGGCAGCGCCGGACTTCTTCCGCCCGGCGGTGTTCTTGTGCAGCGCGCCGTTCGTCGCGGCCTTGTCGATCATCCGGACGAGCTGGAGATGCTCGGTCGCGACGGCGTCCTTGTCGCCCTCGGCGACCGCGGACTCGAGGCGCTTCGTCAGCGTCTTCACGGTCGAGCGGTAGCGCAGATTCTCCTCACGCTGGCGCTCGGAGATCCGGACCCGCTTCTTCTGTTGCTGAATATTGGCCATGTCGAAGAAAAGCCCGCGCTCGGCGGGCGGGCGGAATCGTAGCAGACCCGGTTCCTATACTCGTCTCCGTGGAGACGCGGGCCCAGGCGCGAAGGCTCGCGTGGTCGACGGCAATCTTCTCGGCCGCGACCGGGCTCTCGCGCGTGCTCGGCCTCGTCCGCGAGATCGTCGCCGCCAACTACTTCGGCGTCCGCGGCCCGATCAACGCGTTCACGGTCGCGTTCCAGATCCCGAACCTCGTGCGCGCCCTCGTCGCCGACGCGGCGCTCTCGTCCGCCTTCGTCCCCGTCTTCAGCGAGTTGCTCGAGAAGGGGGAGAGAGCGCGCGCGTGGCGAGTCGCCTCGACCGTCTTCTGGCTCTTCCTCCTGATCGTCGGCGGGATCACGGCCCTCTTCGTCCTCGCGGCGCCGCTGCTGATGCCGCCGCTCACCGACGCGTACGACGACCTCGCCGTAACACTCTCCCAGATCCTCTTCCCGATCGTCGTCCTGATCGGCCTCTTCGGGATCGTCACGGGGATTCTGAACAGCTACGACCAGTTCTCGATCCCAGCGCTGACGCCGGTCTTCTGGAACCTGGCGATCATCGTCGGCCTCGTCGTCGGCGTCCCGCAGGCCGACAGCGAGAGCGGCAAGCTCTACGTCTACGCCGGCTCGATCGTCGCCGGAACGGTGATCCAGCTGCTGCTGCCGCTCCCGTGGCTGCGCGGGCTCGACGGCCGTCTGCGGCTCGCGCTCGACATTCGCGATCCGGCGGTCAAGCAGGTCTTCAAGCTGATGGGCCCGGT
>JALYRA010000198.1 GCA_030855545.1 Actinomycetota bacterium
GCTCCGCGCGGCGCCACCTCGAACGCCGATCGCTAGCCCGAGGTGTCCGGAACGACGATGGACTTCGCGAACTTGTCGTGCCAGGTCTGCTTCTCCTTGTCCCAAAGCATCCAGAAGTAGCCGAGGAACAGCGGGATCGAGGAGACGATCCGGCCGATCCAGCGGATGAACGCGCGGCCGTAGCCGATCGAGCCGCCGCCGCTGATATCGACAACCTTGATCCCGAGCGCCCTCTTTCCGAGCGTCTGCCCCGAGGAGCCCTCGAAGTAGGTGTAGTACGCGAGGCTGAACCCAAGATTCACGCCGGTGGCAACGTCCTCGCTGACGATCAGGGCGACGACGACGTAGACGACGCCGATGATGATTCCGTCGACGAACGAGGCGACGAAGCGACGCCAGAAACCGGCACGCGCGCCGGTCGCAGCGGTCGCGCCACTGCTAGGAGCTTCGTCATCCCCGGTGGACGGGTATGGCTCGGACACGTGGAACCCCTCTCTCGTATCTCGGCACGAACTGAGCGAACGCGAGCCTACCGCCCTTGGTCGGCGGGCGGCGCGATCGAGAACCACCTGACGTAGATTGTCGGCATGGAGCCGTCTCCGAGCGCTGGATCACCGCACGAGCTCGCGAGCTGGTGGCGGCGGCTTGCCGCGCTCCTCGTCGACGGAACCATCCTCGCTGTCGTCGTGCTCGTGACGATGGTCGCCGCCGGGGTGCCGCTCGCGGACGTGAACGACACGATCTGGAACGGCAGCTCTCTCACGGTGATCGCGCTCTTCGTCCTGCCGGAGGCGATCTACGACACGGCGATGATCGGCGCCCGCTCCCAGACGTTCGGAAAGATGGCGCTCGGGATCAAGGTCGTCGGCGCCGACGATCGCGCCCCGATCGGCTACTCGCGAGCCTTCACCCGCTGGCTCTCGACCGCCTTCCTCTGGGCGGCTTTCACCGTCCCCGGGATCGTCGACCACCTCTGGCCGCTGCGTGACGGTCGCAAGCAGGCCTTCCACGACAAGTTCGCGCGCAGCATCGTGGTGCGCGTCTGATGGATCTCGACAAGGAGACCGAGGAGCGGATCGAGGAACCCGTCTCCGAGGAGGCTGTCCGCGAGACGCGGCTGACGCCCGCGGAAGCCGTGGAGAAGATGCGCGTCAACCTGCCGGTGCGCGGTAACCGGAAGCTCCGCAAGCTGCTCGAGCGGGTCAACGACGACAAGCAGGTGAAGGCCTGGTGGCACGTCGCGAACGTGAATGCGGTCATCCGGATGGAGATCAACGACCACTCCTGGGTGCACATCCAGATCGTCGCGAACATCGCGCTCAAGCTCCTCCGCCAGCTGACGAAGCACGGTGTCGAGCCGTCGGCCGTGCGCGACTTCGGTCTCGAGCAGGATGACTCCGAGGTGATCGTGATCCTGTCGTCGCTCTTCCACTGTGTCGGCATGTCGGTGCACCGGCACGGTCACGAGGACTTCTCGCTCTTCCTCGCCGAGCCGAAGATGCGCGAGCTCCTGCGCGGCATCTACGACGAGCCCGAGCTCACCGTGATCGTCTCCGAGGTGCTCCAGGCGATCACGAGCCACCGCGCTGACGGCCAGCCGCTCGCGCTCGAGGCGGGCATCCTCCGCGTTGCCGACGCCCTCGACATGGCCGAGGGGCGCTCCCGGATCCCGTTCGAGAAGGGGCGCGTCTCGATGCACTCGCTCTCGGCCGCCGCGATCGACGACGTCTCGATCAAGGACGGCGACGCGCGGCCGGTGATGATCGAGATCGTGATGAACAACTCCTCCGGCCTCTTTCAGGTCGACGGCCTCCTCAAGGCGAAGCTGCGCGGCTCGGGCCTGGAGCCCTACGTGGAGGTGATCGCGCACATCGACACCGACAACGAGAAGCGCCTCGTCAACGTCTACCGGCTGGAAACGTAGGCGCTAGACTGAGGCCGCCACTCGGTGCGGGATCGTCTAATGGTAGGACGCCTGACTCTGGATCAGGTAGTCAAGGTTCGAGTCCTTGTCCCGCAGCTCGTTCGAAAGCCCTGCTCACGACGGTTTGTGCACGGCCTTGTGGAACGAGGTTCTGTCCTGCTACACTCAAGACACATTCGCAAAGATCCTTTGTGAATGCCCGTGCTCTTGCGGCCCGGGAACGGCGTGCATCTCCCCTCGAGTGAGCGCCACCCAAGCAGACGGAAGGGTTCTTCGGAGCCCTTTTCGTCGTTTTCGGTCGCAAACAGCGCTACGAGACTTTGCGGGGCGAGGCAAGGCGTGATATCCACCACAGGTATGCGCCTGCTCGGCCGCCACTCCCGCCTACCCGCTCTCGACGAGGCGACGGCGTATGCGCGCTGCCACGGAAGCCGCGACAACGACGTCCGCATCGTGAAGCTCCCGCCCCGCCGGCCTCGCTACAACGATGTGCTGACGACCGGCGAGGAGCTGCGCGCGCTTTTCGAGCGCCGGCTCGACGCACGCGATCCCGAGAGCACGTAGACGACTCGAACGCGGGACGAGCTCCGAAGAGCCCGTCCCGCGTCGCTGCCTCCGCGACTAGAGCGCCAGCTTCGGCCGCTTGAGATAGCCGAGCCCGAGCCCGAGGGCCAGGGCCAGCACCAGTGCGGCAATGCCGACCGAGAGGCCGTTGTTCCACTCGAGCTCGGAACCGCTGCTCGCGAGCTGCGGCTGCTCGATCACCGCCGGCTTGGGGAAGTCGGTGACGCCGGGGATGAAC
>JALYRA010000368.1 GCA_030855545.1 Actinomycetota bacterium
CTCGACGCCCTCGCGGAAGCGCAGGTCGTCGGCCGCCTTCGTGTGCTTGAACTCCACCCGAATCTCGCACGGGTTGCCGGGCTCCACGGCGCGACGGCCTTCAGGTCGGCGAGGGCCGTGCGCGCACCAGCCTCGATCAGCTCGCGCGCGCGCAGCGGCGAGAGCTGCCGCGCCGAATTCGCGCCGAGACCGCGCTTGACCGCGACGGTGGTGACGGCATCGCCGAGCAACTCACGCCCCTCCTCGCACGCGACGTCGTCGCCGGTCACGAGCAGCACCGGGCAGTCCCAGGTCCCGCAGAGCGCGGCGTGGATCCCGGTCTCGCCGACGAGGGTGCCGTTGAACGAGAGGTTGTAGTAGTCCATTCCCGAGACGGTGTGGTTCATTCCGCCGCGGCGCTTGCCGGCCATCGCGTGCATGCCGACGAGGAGCGCGGCGTCGCAACCCTCCTCCAGGAACTCCGTGTACTCCGTCCAGTTGTCCTGGACGACCCATTCGCAGGCCGGATCGAGTAGATCGGGGACGAGGGAGTTGAACGACCACTCCTTGCCGGCGCCGTGGCAGTCCATCACGACGATCTCCGTCGCGCCGGCCGCCTTGGCGCCGCGGACGGCCGCGTTGATCTCCTCGGTGTAGAGCTTGCGCCCCTCGTCGTACATCGGCGCGCCCCCGTGCGTCTGGGCTCCCTTGACGATCCCCGAGACGCCTTCCATGTCACTGATGATGTGGACGCGCATCCGAGTAGCCTAAGCGCTCGTGGACACCGGACTCAACGGGAAAGGCGTTCTCGTCACCGGCGCGTCCGGTGGTATCGGCGCCGCCTGCGCGGAGGCCTTCGCAGCCGAGGGCGCGCGCGTCGCCGTCCACTACCACCGCGGCGAGGAGCGGGCGCGCGAAGTCGCCGGGCGGATCGACGGCGCCCCGATCATCCAGGCCGACCTGACCGACGAGCACGAGGTCGACCGCCTCTTCGAGGAGGCGCGCGCCGCACTCGGGCGGATCGACGTCTGCGCTGCGGTCGCCGGAGTCTGGCCGGCGGAGGATGTTCCGGTGTGGGCGCTGTCGCTCGAGCGCTGGGAGCTGACGCTGCGCCAGAACCTCACCTCCACCTTCCTCACGGCGCGCGGATTCCTCCGCGAGGTCGAGCGGAACGGTCACGGCTCGCTCGTCCTCGTCGGTTCCACAGCGGGAATTGTCGGCGAGGCCGGCCACGCCGACTATGCGGCAGCCAAGTCGGCGCTCCTCGGCGGCCTCCTGCTCAGCCTGAAGAACGAGGTCGTTCGCGTCGCGCCGTCCGCGCGCGTCAACGCGGTCGCGCCCGGTTGGACAGAGAGCCCGATGACGCGCGGCCACGTCGACCCCGACGCCGTCCGTCGCGTCTCGCGGACGATGGCGCTGAGAAAGATCGCGCAACCCGACGACGTCGCTCGGCAAGTCGTTGTGCTCGCGTCCGACGAGCTCTCCGGCCACGTCACCGGCCAGGTCATCACGGTCGCGGGGGGCATGGAGGGGCGCGTCATCCACGACTGAAACGAAAAAGCGGCCGGCACGAGGCCGACCGCTTCACACTCGACCGCCGCAGGAAAGATTTGCCGTCAGTCCCCGACAGGAAGAGTCGTTCGATCTATCGGCACCAGTGCCGCTGAGCTTGACTCCGAGAAATAAGAAGGGCCCCGCCGCCAGGGGCCCTTCCAATGGCTTCCAACTTGCGGAAGCCGAGGTGACCTCCCGTGCCGCGCCCGCCACATCGGTGCGCTCGGAAGATGTCTGCAGTATCGGAGTCGGCCGCCCGTACGGGAATCACCCTTCCGCGGTTGACTCGTCCCTCGAACGGGGTTGACTGCCGCCGGTTCACTAGTCTCCCCAAGATGTCGAGCCGGTTCGAGGAGCGCCTCCGCAGCGGCCCGCCGATCGTCGCGGATGGCGGTATGGGAACGCTGATCTCGGGTGCGGTGCCTCGTCTGCGCTGCCCCGAGGAGGCGAATCTGCGCGCTCCGGAGAGCGTCGTCGCTCTGCACGCGAGCTTCATCCGCGCCGGCGCGGAGTTGATCGAGACGAACACCTTCGGCGCCAACCGGCGCAAGCTCGCCAGCTTCTTTCTCGAGGACGAGTTCGAGCGGATCAACTCGACGGCCGTTCGGCTCGCTCGTGAGGCCCGCGAGATTGCGGGCGCCGACGTCTTCATCGCCGGTTCGATCGGGCCGGTCGGCGATGTCGAACGCTTCGACTCCGGCGAGCAGAGCGAGCTTTTCGGCGAGCAGGCGCACGTGCTCGAGGGCCGCGGGGTCGACCTGATCATGCTCGAGACCTTCTTCGACCTCGAGGAACTGGAGGCGGCGATCGAGGCCGTCCGAAATGTTTCGCCGCTGCCGATCGTGGCGCTGATGACGTTCGATGCGGACGGCCAGACGCTCGGCGGCGTCAGCGGAGAGCTGGCTGCGGAGCGGCTGGCGGAGCTCGGCGTCGCGGCTGCCGGCGCGAACCACAGCGC
>JALYRA010000234.1 GCA_030855545.1 Actinomycetota bacterium
GTGCCGACGAGGACGCGCGCCGCGCCGGCCTCGAGCGCGGCGGCGACGAGATCGACGCTCCGGTAGCCGCCTCCCACCTGCACCGGCAGGCCGGCGGCGGCGACACGGCGGACGAGTTCGAGGCTCGGCGTCCCACTGAACGCGCCATCGAGATCGACGAGGTGCAGCCAGGACGCGCCTTCGGCGGCGAACCGCTCTGCCGCCTCGACCGGGTCCCCGCCTTCGACCGTGACGCGTTCGCGCTGTCCCTGTTCGAGACGGACGACACGGCCGTCGAGCACGTCGATCGCAGGAAAGATGGTGAAGTGCTTCTGAGTTATCACGTTAGCATGCTAACATGTTGATACATGACCGCAAACGAGCTCACTCGTGACGTCGAAGCCCTCGCGGGGCTGGACGATCTTGCCGACGCCGTCCTTTCGCTGCGCGACCGGGACGAGGTGCAGCGGTTCCTACGCGATCTCTGCACGCTCCCGGAGCTCGAGGCGCTGGCCCACAGGTGGCAGACGGTGAAGCTGCTCGAGGAAGGCGTCCCCTATCTCGAGATCGCCGAGCGCGTCCCGACGAGCACCGCCACCGTGACGCGGGTGGCGCAGTGGCTCCGGCACGGCACCGGCGGCTACCGGGTCGCGCTCGACCGGGCGAACGCGAAGCGGAAGCGGCGTTCGTGAAGGGAGGCAGCTTCACGCGCGCCGGCTCGAACGGCCGGCTCACACTTGCCGTCCCGTCGAAAGGAAGGATGGCCGAGCCTGCGCTGCGGCTCTGCGCCGACGCCGGGCTTCGGTTCGAGGCGACCGACCGCGCGCTCCTCGTCCCGTGTGCGAACGCGCCCGTCGACCTCCTGCTCGTGCGGGCGCACGACGTGCCGGAGTACGTCCAGGACGGCGTTGTCGATGCCGGGATCACGGGCGCCAACCTCGTCGCCGAGGCGCAGGCCGACGTCGTCACGCTCGCCGAGCTCGGCTTCGCCCGTTGCAGCCTGCAGGCGGCCGTGCCCGCCGACGCGCCGCAAACGACGCTGCGCGATCTCGACGGTCTCCGCGTCGCAACCGCGTATCCAACCTCGACGCGCGCGTGCCTCGCGGCGCTCGGCGTCGAGGCCGAGCTCGTCCCTGTCTCGGGGTCGGTCGAGGCGGCGCCACGGCTCGGCCTCTCCGACGCGATCGTCGACCTCGTCTCGACCGGCTCGACGGCGAGCGCGAACGGCCTCCGCCTGCTCGGCAGCCTGCTCGAGTCACAGGCGGTGCTGGTCGCGAACGCCGCAGCCCTCGAGAAGCGCCGCGAGCTCGTCGAACGGCTCGAGTTGATGGTCTCCGGCGTCGTCGCCGCGCGCGGGCGGCGCTATCTGATGATGAACGCGCCGCGCGAGGCGCTCGCCGCGATCCAGGAGCTCCTGCCGGGGATGGGTGCGCCGTCCGTGATCGACCTCGCGGAACCGGGTCAGATCGCGGTCCATGCCGCGGTCGACGCGGACGAGGTCTGGAACCTGCTCGCGCCGCTGAAGGCAGCCGGAGCCTCGTCGATTCTCGTCCTGCCCGTTGAAAGGCTCGTGGCATGAGAGGCGACGGGCTCGAAGCGGTGCTGCCGCGCGTCGCCGAGATCGTGGCGGATGTTCGCGCCCGAGGCGACGCGGCCCTGCTCGACTGGACCGAGCGGCTGGACGGCGAGCGGCCGGAGCTGCGCGTGCAGGCAGCCGCGATCGCAGCCGCCCGTACGGGCAAGGAGACGCTCGCAGCCGTCGAGCGGCTAGCGCGTGCGATCGAGCAGTTCTGCGCGCCACAACGCCCGCCGGACGTCCGGGTCGAGGCCGTTCCGGGCGTCATCTCGACCCGTCGCTGGCTGCCGCTGACCTCGGTCGGGGTCTACGTCCCCGGTGGGCGTGCGCCGCTCATCTCGTCGCTCGTGATGACGGTCGTGCCCGCCCGCGTCGCAGGAGTGGAACGGATCGTCGTCGCGACGCCGAAGCCACCCGAGGCGCTGCTCGCCGCGGCGCATGCGCTCGGGATCGACGAGGTCTACGCGGTGGGCGGCGCGCAGGCGATCGCGGCACTCGCCTACGGCACCGAGACCGTGCCGAGGGTGGACAAGATCGTCGGGCCCGGTAACCGCTGGGTCACGGCCGCCAAGGTGCTCGTCTCGAGCACTGTCGCGATCGATCTTCCGGCCGGGCCGAGCGAGATCGTCGTCATCGCCGACGAGACCGCGCCTCGAGACCGCGTGCTCGCCGACCTTCGGGCGCAGGCCGAGCACGGCCCGGACAGCCCCGCGATCCTGCTCGCGACCGATCGCAGTCTCGTCGACGCCGCGAGCGACGTTGCGGAGAGCAGCTACGTCGCCACGGTCGAGGAGGCGCTCGAGCGGGCAGAGGAGTATGCGCCCGAGCACCTCGAGCTCTGGACGCGCGACGCCGAGGAGCTGGCAGGGCGTGTTCGCAACGCGGGCACGGTCTTCGTCCGCACCTCGGCCGTCGTCGGCGACTACGCGGCGGGCGCGACGCACGTCCTGCCGACGGGCGGTCTCGCGCGGGGCGCGGGCGGGATCGGCCTCGAGACCTTCCTGAAGCCGGTGCAGACCGTCGAGGCACGAGACCTGGTCGCGGCGCGGGAGATCGGGCTCCCCCTCGCGCGCGCCGAGGGATTGCATCTGCACGCCGCCGCGCTGGAGCTCGCATGACCGCCGTCGCGTTGCCGGAGGGCTTCCGGCCGTATGCCTGGGCGCCTTCGTCTGCGGAGATCGCGGCGCGGCACGGTCTGCACGCCGAGCAAATTCTGCGCTTCGACCAGAACACGCCGCCGGTTCCGGGAGTGCCGCAGGTGCCGCTCGCCGAGAGCTTCGCGCGGCTGCACGAGTACCCGGACGGCACCTACGCGGAGCTCCGTCAGGCCGCCGCCGCCTACTGCGGCGTCGCGAGCGAGCAGGTCGTGGTCGGCGCGGGCGCTGACGAGCTGATCGCGCTCTGCGCGAGCACCTATCTCGCACCCGGCCGCGCCGCCGCGATCGAGCCGCCCACCTACGGGATGTATCGAATCGTCACCGAGCTCGAGGGCGCCCACGTGCAGCGCGACCCGGAGGGGGCTGCGCTGATCTGGGTCTGCAACCCGAACAACCCCACCGGCGAGCTGCGCGATCCGGCCGAGATCGCTGCGCTCGCCCGCGCCCATCCGGACGCCGCCGTCGTCGTCGACGAGGCGTACTTCGAGTACGCGGGCGCGACGTGCGTGCCGCTGATCGCCGCAGAGCCGAATGTGATCGTCCTGCGCACCCTCTCGAAGGCGTTCGGCTTCGCGGCGCTCCGAGTCGGCTGGGCGGTCGCGGCGCCCGCCGTCGCCGCCGAGCTCGAGCTGCGCCGAGCGCCGGCGAGC
>JALYRA010000266.1 GCA_030855545.1 Actinomycetota bacterium
TTGCCACCCAGCGCCTTCGTCGTCTCGTTCGCGCGCTTCGCGATCGCGCCGCTCATTCCCGCACTCGCGACGTTCGCAAAGTAGGACTCCGCGTCGGCGCCGTCCCAGGCGCGATAGAGAACCCGGCCCAGGTCGATCGCTTTTGCGTTGCCCGTCAGCGCCACGTCGATGGCCCCGTCGACGCCGTGGGGGATCCCGTACGTGCGAATGAAGTCCCAGCCCGTTCCCCGCGCGATCACGGCGATCTCGACGTGCGGGAGATCGTGGATCCCGTTCGCTACCTCGTTCACGGACCCGTCGCCGCCGACGACGACGAGGAGCGAGGCGCCTCCCTGCGCGGCGTCACGCGCGAGTCTGCTCAGATGACCGGGCCGCTCCGAGAAGAGCGTGTCTCCCTGGAGTCCTTTCGTCGCCGCGCGCCGCGCGGTCTCGGCCCAGCGGCGGCCGGTCGACCCGTTCGCCGACGCCGGATTGACGAGGAAGACGGTGTCGCTAATGGCTGGACGTCGCCGTGGCGAGCGCGACGCGCGTCATCCGGTCGACCGCGGCCTGCATCTCTTCGTCGGTCACGCGCTTGAACTCACCCTCGACGATGATGTCGCTGACGATCAGCAGGCAGCCGGCCTGAACGCCCTTGAGCGCGCCGACGGTGAAGAGCGCCGCGGCCTCCATCTCGACGGCGAGCACCCCGCGCTTCGACCAGCGCTCGTACTGCCCCTCGTCGGGGTTGTAGAAGAGGTCGCTGGAGACGATCGGGCCGACGTGCATCTCCTGGCCCATCTCCTTCGCGACGTGGACCGCGCCGTGGATCAACTCCCAGCTCGCGGTCGGGCAGTGCGGCTCGTTCCCGACCAGGTGCATCGCCGTCGAGTCCGCTGGGACGGCACTGAGTGCGACGATCATGTCGCCGAGCTTGTGATGTGCCTGGAGCCCCCCGCACGTGCCGACGCGCAGCAGCTTCTTGACGCCGAGCTGGACGAGCTCCTCGAAGACGATCGTCGCGCCCGGGCAGCCCATGCCGGTGCCCTGCACCGACACGCGCTTGCCTTCCCACGTGCCCGTATACCCGAGTAGGCCGCGCTCGGAGTTCTTCTGCTCGACGTCGTCGAGGTAGGTCTCGGCGATGTACTTCGCCCGCAACGGGTCGCCCGGAAGCAGGCACGCGTCGGCGTAGTCGCCAGCCTCGGCTCTCACGTGAATCGGCATCGGCGAGACCCTATAGATGATGATTGAGGGCGTGCCGCATCTCGTCGAGCCGACCCGCGGCCAGATCCTCGCCTACTGCGCGGATGACCCCGTCGAGCGCGTCTTCCTCGAGGACGTGGCACGGCGCGGGCTCGGCCGCTTCAACGGCGTCGAGGAGGACGGGAAGCTCGTCGCGCTCTGCCACTCCGGCGCGAACGTGGTGCCGTCGGGTCTTGGGTGCGGTGTCTTCGCCGACCTCGCCGTCCAGGCGCGTGCTCGGATGTTGATCGGCGAGCAGGGCGCCGTCACCGAGCTCTGGGAGGCGGCGCGCACGAAGCTGCCGCGGGCGCGCGAAGACCGACCCGGCCAGCCTGTCTACACGATCTCCACCGCACCTGAACCGGGCGGCAGCGGGCTTCGGCCCGCGAGGCCCGACGACCTCGAGTTGCTGGTCCCGGCGTGCGCGAAGGCCCACGAGGGCGAGCTCGGGATTGACCCGCTCGCCCGCGACGCCGACGGCTTCCGCTGGCGGACGCGGGAACAGATCGAGGAGGGTCGCTCGTGGCTCTGGGCCGAGGGCGGAGTCACCCTCTTCAAGGCGGAGGCGTCCGCGTGGACACCGCAGGCCGTGCAGCTCCAGCAGGTCTGGACCGATCCCGAGGCGCGGGGTGTCGGCAACGGCGAGCGCGGGCTCCGCGACCTGATCCGGCTGCTGCTCGCCAAGACGCCGCGTGTCTGCCTGTTCGTGCGTTCGGACAACGGGCCGGCGATCGCGCTCTACGACAAGGTGGGGATGGAGCACGTCCTCGCCTACCGCAGCGTTCTCCTGTGAGACGCCTGATCGCCGCGCGGCACGCAGAGACCGCGCTCAACGTCACCGGGGTCCTCAACGGCGACCCTTCGCTCGAGGTCGGGCTGACCGATGAGGGGCGTGCGCAGGCCCAGCGGCTTGGCGAGGCTGCGGGCCTGGTCGACCTCGTCTCGCACAGTGCGTTCGGCCGCGCACGCGAGACGGCAGCGCTTGCCTGGCCCGGGGCGCAGACACTCGAGGTGCCGGAGCTGAACGAGTTCCGGTACGGATCCTTCGAGGGCACTCGCTGGAGCGATGGGTTCGCCGACTGGACGCAAGCCTCCGGCCCGTTCGTCGAGTGTCCCGGCGGCGGCGAGAGCCGAGTGGCCGCCGTCGCTCGATACGTCCGCGGTTTCCGGATCGTGGCCGCCCGTCCCGAAGAGAGGATCGCCTTGGTGGCCCACGGCGCACACGTGGCTTGCCTCTTGCTGGCACGGGAGGGCAGGGCGCCGGGTCCTGTTCTCGAGCAGATCCCGTTTGCGACCGGGTTCGACTTGACTCTCGGTGAGCTGGTCCGGGCGATTGACGTCCTGGAGGCGTGGGTTGCGTCACCCGCCTTCGAGGCACACTGAAATGGTGCTCGACCGCGTCGAAGGATTCATCCGCGAGCAGGATCTGATCGAGCCTGCCGGCGAGGTCACCGTTCTCGTCTCCGGCGGCGCCGACTCGACCTGTCTCTGGCATGTGCTCGGCGCGCTCGGCTACCGCGTCTCAGCGGTGCACGTCGCCCACGGCCTGCGGGGGAAGGAGTCGGCAGAGGACGCGCGCTTCTGCCGCGAGGCCTTCGGCGCCGAGATCGTGGCTTGTGTTTCTGAAACACAAAGTCCCTCCGAGGCCGACCTTCGCGCGACGCGCTATTCGCTCACCGCCGGGCCGCTCCGCGCGACCGGGCATACCGCCTCCGACCGGGTCGAGTCGGTGCTGCTCGGGCTCGTCGCCTCCGGCTCGCCGCAACGGATCAAGGCGAAGCGCGAGGACGGCGTCGTCCGGCCGCTGCTCGGGCTCTGGCGCGAGGAAACCCGGGCCTACTGCGACGAGCACGGGCTGGCCCACCGCGAGGACTCCTCGAACCCGGAGACGAAGCGCGGGCTGATCCGGGAGCAGATCCTGCCGCTCCTCGAGCAGCTGGATCCGCGCGCCCGCGCCTCGCTGCTCTCGCTGGCAGACGAGGGTCCGCGCCGCCTCCCGCGCACGCTCGAGCGGACTCTCGCCGACCTGCTCGCGGGCCGCGACGGGACGAAGGCGGCCGACCTCGGCGGCGGCGTTCGCGCTGTGCGGGAGTACGGGACGCTGCGGCTCGAAGGCGCGGTCGAGTGGGGGCCGTGGACGCTGGAGGCGACGCGGCCAGGCCTCGTTGTCCGCGGTCGCCGCCCGGGGGACCGTCTCGCAGGCCGCTCGAAGAAAGTGCAGGATCTGCTCGTGGACGCGAAAGTGCCGAGGGGGGAGCGCGAGGGCTGGCCGCTGGTCGTGAACGGCGACGAGGTCGTCGCGGTGCCCGGTGTCGCCGAGGCGCCCGGCTGGGAAGGAGTCGTGACATGGAAACGGTGACGGATGCCGTAGGGGAGATCCTGATCGAGCAGGAGCCGCTGCAGGCGCGGATCGCGGAACTCGGCCAAGAGATCTCACGCGAGTACGACGGCCGCGACCTCTTGCTCGTCGGCGTCCTCAAGGGCGCCGTCTTCTTCATGGCCGACCTGATGCGCGAGCTGACGATCCCCTGCGAGATCGACTTCATGGCGATCTCGAGCTACGGGGCCGCCACCGACTCCTCCGGGGTCGTCAGGATTCTCAAGGACCTGGACGCCAACATCGCCGGCCGCGACGTGCTCGTCGTCGAGGACATCATCGACTCGGGCCTGACGCTCTCGTACCTGATGCGCAGCCTGGGGGCGCGCAAGCCAGCCTCACTCGAGATCTGCGCGCTGCTGACGAAGCCCGAGCGGCGCGAGATCGAGGTTCCGGTCAAGTTCGTCGGCTTCGAGATCCCGAACAAGTTCGTAATCGGCTACGGCCTCGACTTCGACGAGCGCTACCGCAACCTGCCGTACGTCGCCGTGCTGCACCCCGATCTGATTCCGCCGCATTAACGGGGTATTACGAGTCCGTATCCATCCATCGGGGGGATGGGTTGC
>JALYRA010000271.1 GCA_030855545.1 Actinomycetota bacterium
CGCGTGCAGTAGTCGACGAGCGTCTGCGCAAGCGTGGGCACGTGGCGCAGGCCGAGATCGGCGCCGTCGCTCTCGCCGAGGATGGGCGACCGCCAGAAGAGCCGGCGCAGGTTCTTGAGGTCGTCGAAGACGTCGCGCTGCTTCTCCCAGTCGTCCTTCACTCCCTGCGCATCGGCGGCGTGGATGTAGAGCGCCCAGAACATGTGGAGCTGCATGGCGCCGCCCTCGCGCGTCTGGTTCTCGAACGTGTTCGTGGGCGAGACGTCCGGCCAGATCGCGGTCAGGTGCGGCGGCCGCTCGAGCGCCGTCCGGATCTGGGTGATCCCCGCGTAGGAGCTGCCCACCATCCCCGTCCGGCCGTTGCTCCAGCCTTGCGCGGCAATCCACTCGATCGTGTCGTAGCCGTCCTCGCCGGTGTGCGGGGTGACGCTGTGGAAGTACTCGTCCGTCCCCTCCGAGCGGTGGCGGTCGCGGAGATCCTGGAGGACGACGGCGTAGCCGTGCGGGACGAAGAAGTCGGCGATCTCCGTGTAGCGGCGCTCGCCCTTGTCGTACGGCGTCAGGCAGACGACCGTCGGGTACCGGCCCGAAACGAGCTCTCCGTCACGAGCCGGGCGGTAGAGGTCGGTGGCGAGCCGGATCCCGTCCCGCGTCGTCACCATCACGTCCTTCGAGACGACGATGCCGTAGTTCACGCGAGCTCCTTCTCGATGACGAGGTTGCCGAGGTCATCGACCCGGAGGGTGAAGCCGGGATGGACGACGGTGGTCGAGTCGAACTCCTCTACGACGGCCGGGCCGGCAAAGGTCGCGCCGGCCGGCAGGGCGTAGCGGTCGTAGATCGGGCACTCCACGTAACCGCTCGACTCGCCGAAGTACACCTGCCGAGTCTCCTTCGCGGCGACGCTGCCGCCCGCTTCGAGCGGTCGCGCCGGCGGCTTCGCGATCTTCCCGACGCTCGTCAGCCGCAGGCTCACGACCTCGACCGGCTCGGCCGGCGCAGCGAAGCCATACACGCGCTCGTGCTCGGCGTGGAAGCGCGCCAGCAAGTCCTCACCCGCCGCGATCGTCAACTCGTAGCTCTGGCCGACGTAGCGGAGATCGATCTGGCGGACCGATTCGATCGCGTCGGCTGCCAACCCCTCCCGCTCCAGCTCTCTGCATCCGGCTGCTTCCATCTCGACGAATGCCCGCTCCGCCTCTCCCTGCTCGAGCTCGTCGAGCCGGCGCACCAGCGTGACAGCGGCGTCGCGCTTCAGGTCGGTCGTCAGGAGGCCGGTCGCCGAGAAGATCCCCGGGCTGCGCGGAATCACGAGCGTCGGCATCTCGGCGTCGCGTGCGAGGGCGTTGGCGTGCACAGGCCCGGCGCCGCCGAAGCCGACGAGAGTAAAATCGCGCGGATCGTAGCCGCGCTGCACCGAGATCAGGTGGAGCGCGTTCACCATCGCCGCGTTCGCGATCTCGACGATCCCGTTGGCCGCGTCCGTGACCGAGATCCCAAGCGGCGTCGCCAGGCACCTCTCGATCGCAGCTCCCGCGCTCTCCCCATCGAGCCCCATCTCGCCGCCGAGGAAGTAGGCCGGGTTCAGGCGGCCGAGCACGACGTTGGCGTCGGTTACCGTCGGCTCGGTGCCCCCACGCCGGTAGCAGACCGGTCCCGGGTCGGCACCCGCGCTCTGCGGCCCGACGCGCAGCAGGCCGCCCGAGTCGATCCAGGCGATCGAGCCGCCGCCGGCCCCGATCTCGACGAGGTCGACGACGGGCGTCCGCACCGGGTAGCCGGAGAGCGACGTCGCGCCGATCCCCGCAGTCGCGTGTCCGCCGACGCTGTAGTCCTTCGTCACCGTTGGCTGTCCGTCCCGGATCAGGCCGACCTTCGCGGTCGTGCCGCCCATGTCGAAGGAGAGAATGTCCGGTTGCCCGAGCGTCTCGCCCAGGTGTGCCGAGGCGATCACGCCCGCTGCCGGGCCGGACTCGACCATGAACACCGGGCGGCGGGCAGCCGCCTCGGAGCCGAAGACGCCGCCGCTCGACTGCATCACGAGCAGCTTCGCCTCGACGCCGGCCTCGGCGAGCCGGCTCTCGATCCCTTCCAGGTAACGCTGAACAACCGGCCGGATCACCGCGTTGATCACGGTCGTCGAGGCGCGCAGGTACTCGCGGAACTCGGGGGCGACCTCCGCTGAGAGCGAGATCGGGATGCCCGGTAGCTCCTCGGCGAGGATGGCCCCGATCCGCTGCTCGTGCTCCGGATTGACGTAGGAGTGGAGCAGGCAGACCGCGACCGACTCGACCTCCTCGCGGCGCATCAACGCAGCGGCCTCGCGCACCGACGCGTCCTCGAGCGGGATCAGGACTTCCCCCGCCGGCCCGAGGCGCTCGCGCACCCCGACGGCGCGGTCGCGCGGGACGAGCGGCTTCGGCTTCTCGAACAGGGTGTCGTAGAGGCTCGGGCGCACCTGGCGCGCGATCTCGAGGAGGTCGCGGAAGCCTTCCGTCGTGATGAAGCCGCTCCGCGCCACCTTGCCCTCGATGATCGCGTTCGTCGCGACCGTGGTCGCGTGCACGACCGAGCCCACCTGCCCGGCACCGACACTCCCCTCCGCGAGTGCGCGCTCGACGGCGTGCATGAAGCCCTCGGACGGATCGGACGGGGTCGTGAGCACCTTCGCGATCGCGACGCTGCCCGTCCGCTCGTCGATCAGCGTCGCGTCGGTGAACGTGCCGCCGATGTCGACGGCGAGGCGCACGGTCTGGCTCATGCGCGCAACGCCTCCGTCGCCCCCACGTCCAGGCGTCGTCCGTCGACCGCGACCTTGTAGATCTCCCGAGCCCGCCGGGCGTCGACCTTGCCCTCGAGGACGTCGCGAAGCACCCGCTCCGGCTCTCGCTCCTCGGGCGGGCCGTAACCGCCACCGCCGCACGTGCGGACGCTGATCACGTCGCCCGGCACGAGCTCGACGGTCGTCTTCGAGCCGAGGCGTGTCTCGGTGCCCCCGCGAACGTGCAGGTACTCGGCCACCCGGCCGGCGTGACCGCCGAAGGCGCCCCAGGGGCCTGCCCGATCGCGGTCGGCGAGAACGGTGAAGGTCGTGTGCAGGTCGAAGCGGTAGTCCTTTCGGAGGCCGAGACCGCCACGGAAGCGGCCGGGCCCCTCCGAGTCCTCGACGAGGGCCAGCCGGTCGATCCGCACCGGGTAGTTGAGCTCGGTCTCCTCGACAGGAGCGTTCTCGGTGTTCTGCCCGTGCGTCTGCACGGCGTCAGGGCCGTCGCTTCCCGCGCGGCCGCCGTAGCCGCCGGCGAAGGTGTCGTAGAAGCAGATGTAGCTGCCGGCGGCGACGTCCAGCGAGCCGAAGCCGGCCTGGCACATCATCGCCTTCGTGCCCGCCGGCAGCCGCTCGGGGAAAGCCGGCAGGAGCGCGCGGAACATGACGTCGACGAGACGTGTCTGCGTCTCCCAGCCGCCGACGACCGGCGCCGGCCAGGTGCAGTTCGTGACTGTACCCGGGGGAGCGTCCAGGTGGACGAGCCGATAGAAGCCGTCGTTCACGGGTAGGTCGGGGTCGATCAGGCACTTCAGCGCGTACGCGCAGGCGGAGAAGGTCATCGCCCAGGTCGAGTTGACGGGCGCGCGCCGCTGCGTGTCCGACCCCGACGTATCGAAGCGAGCGCCGTCGGGCCCGAGCTCGATCCGCACGCGCAGCCGCACGGGCTCGTCGGTGTAACCGTCGTTGTCGACCGAACCCTCCGCCTCGTAGACGCCGTGCGGCAGGGCGGTCAGCTCCGCCCGGGTGCGCCGCTCGGTGTACAGGAGCAGGTCGGCCATCGTCTCGACGATCGTCTCGCGGCCGTGGCGGGCGACGAGCGCCTGCACACGCCGCACCCCCGTCGCGTTCGCCGCGATCTGCGCGCGGAAGTCGCCGGCGGTCTCGTGCTTCGACCGGATCTGCGCGAGGATCAGCCGGAACACGTCCGGGACGATCGCACCGTCGTCGACGAGCTTGACCGGCGGGATGATCACGCCCTCCTGAAACACCTCGCGAAAGGCGCCGATCGAGGCGGGCGCACCGCCGCCGACGTCGACATGGTGCGCCAGGTTGGCGACGTAGCCGAGCAACACGCCCTCCACGTGGACGGGAGAGATCAGGCTGACGTCGTTCAGGTGCACGCCGCTCGGGTACGGGTCGTTCGTGACGATCACGTCGCCTGGCCCGAGCCGCTCCGCTCCATAACTCCGCACCGCCTTCGGCACCTGCTCGACCATCGAGCCGAGGTGGACGGGCTGGGTGAACCCCTGCGCGACCGGCCGTAGCTCGGCGTCGAAGAAGGCGCACGAGAAGTCCGAGCGCGTCTTGATGTTCGTCGAGTAGGCGCTCCGGCGCAGCGTCACCACCATCTCGTCGGTCGCCGCGACGAGCGCGTTCCGGATCACCTCGAAGGTTATGGGATCCATCGGTACACCTCCCGCGCCCGCACTGCGCTGACCTTGCCCTCGCGGACGTCCTGCGCGACGAGCTCGGCGTCACGCTCCTCCGGCGGCCCGTAGCCGCCGCCGCCGCAGGTGCGGTAGCTGACGGTGTCGCCGGGTAGGACGTCGAAGGTCGTCTTGGCACTCAGCCTGGTCTCGATGCCGTCACGAATCAGGACGTACTCCGCAGGACTGCTGTCGTGCCCGCCGAGCACGCCCCCCGCCCCTCGGGTCGTCCGGTCGGCGAGGACGGTGAACGTCGTCGCGCGGTCGAAGACGAAGTCCTTGCGGAGGCCGAGGCCACCGCGGAAGCGCCCCGGCCCCTCCGAGTCGTCGACGAGCGAGAGGCGCGCGATCCGGACGGGATAGTTGAGCTCTGTCTCCTCGACGGGAGCGTTCTCCGTGTTCTGCCCGTGGGTCTGGACTGCGTCCGGCCCGTCGCTCCTGGCGCGGCCGCCGTAGCCGCCGGCGAAGGTCTCGAGGAAGCAGGTGTACTCGTTCGTCACCGGGTCGACGCCGCCGAAGCCGGCGTGACACATCATCGCCTTCGTCCCAGCGGGCAGCCGCTCGGGCAGCGCCGGGAGGAGGGCGCGGAAGATCACGTCGACGAGCCGCGTCTGCGTCTCCCAGCCGCCGACGACC
>JALYRA010000372.1 GCA_030855545.1 Actinomycetota bacterium
GCTTTCTGAAATTCACCAGCTGTCTCCTCCTCCGTCACTTCCGATGGCCCTAGCCCGGCTCGGTTCTGCGCGCGTTGCCGCAGCCCTGTTCCGGGCGGATGGGGAAGTATCGCGGTCGGGGCGGTCACATTTCAACTTTCACCCGCCGGACTACACTGACTCAACGAGCCGAAGTGGCGGAACTGGCAGACGCGCCGGACTCAAAATCCGGTTCCCCTCGGGGAGTGTGGGTTCGATTCCCACCTTCGGCATGACCCGCGAGCACGCTTCGGGAAAGGCACGGTGGCGTTTTCCGGGACTGCCCCGATGTAGCTGGCGCGCGGCGCCCACGCAGCGCCGTAGCTCGTGAGAAGAACAACGAAGAGGAAGGCCCGGTGGCGAGCAGAACGCCACGGCATCCTCGCGGCTCTCCCGGTCCGGCGGTGCTAGTGCTCGGACGACTCGACGAGCCGCTCGACTTCCACGGCGATCTCGTGGAGCGCCTGCTCCAGCCCGTGGTTTCGGCGCACGAGCTCGTCCACGGTCGCCTGCAATCCGGTCGTGGACAAGAGCTCCCGCCGATTCCGGTCGATCAGAGTCTGCACGCGTTCGAGCAGAGAAGTGTCCAGGGTGGGCATCCGGCGCCTCCTCGTTCTTTCGACAGCCGTATCGAGATTGTGCTCGGCAGCCGGCCCGTTGAAACGTTCCGCTGTCGCGTGGACGCAAGACACGAACGATGATTAGGAATCCGGTTCCCTTCGGGGAGTGTGGGTTCGCTTCCCACCTTCGGCATCATGCGATCGATGCTCGGGTGGATCTGGAGATCGCGGCTCACAGTCTCGGCGGCTGTCGTCGTCACCACGGCGACCTGCCTCGCCATCTTCGCGGGAACGGGCATCGGCGGAATGCCCGGCCTCGTCGTCAGCGCGACCACGATCGTCGTCTGGCTCTTCGTCGTCTCACGACTGCTGGACAACGAGGCGCGTCACGTCGCGGCCGTCGCGCAAGCGCGCGGCCGGCCGATCCCCGTGCGGAGACTTCGGAGGCTTCTCTTCCCGTGGTGGGCGCGCGGAGCGCTCTCCCTCGTGGTGCTCGCGGTCACTGCGGCTTCCGTGTGGGTGCTCGACGGCGACGGCGCCGTCGGACTGACGTTCGTGCTCGCGCTCGCCGGCGCATGGGCGATCGAGCGAGCCGTGATCGCGCTCCGAGCTAGCTGACCGAAAGCTTTCGCGCTTGCTTCTCGTCCGGGATGCGGACGACGTTCCAGACGAGTCCCATCTTCTCGAGCAGCCAGATCAGCCAGCCGCCCGGGTCGATCTCGGTCCGGCGCAGGCCGTGGAAGGCCGAGGTCGGGAACGCGTGGTGGTTGTTGTGCCACGACTCGCCGAACGAGAGCCACGAGAGCCACCAGACGTTGCGCGACTCGTCCGACGACGCGAAACGGCGACGACCCCAGAAGTGGCAGATCGAGTTGATCGAGAACGTGACGTGGTGAAGGAGGAAGATGCGGACCGCACCGCCCCAGAAGAGACCCGCGAAGAAGCCGTACCAGCCGCCGATCAGCGCCCAGCCCATCGCCGCGGGAACGGCGAGCGAGAGCAGCACGAGCGGCAGGAACAGCCTCGCGATGACGCGGAGCCCGCGGTCGCGCATCAGGTCCTTCGCGTAACGCGCCTGGTCGGCGCGGCCGGCGGCAGAGAAGAGCCAGCCGGTGTGCGCGTGCCAGAGGCCGCGCAGGGCGTCGAGGATGCCCGCGCCATAGCCGGCGTGCGGGCTGTGCGGGTCGCCCTCCTGATCGGAGAACTGATGGTGTTTGCGGTGGTCGGCGACCCAGGCGAGCACGTCGCCTTCGACGGCCATCTGTCCGAGCACGGCGAACGTGTAGCGGACGGGCTTGGAGGTCTCGAACGAGCGGTGCGTGAAGAGCCGGTGGTAGCCGACCGTGATGCCGAAGCCGGTGAGGAGATAGCCGACGACGAGGATCGCGAGTTCGGTCGGGCCGACCATCCGCTCCCAGAGAATCACGATCGCGGCGATCAGGCCGACGAACGGCAGCGTGATTCCGGCGAGGTTGATCAGCTTGTGTGTGCGCGTCATGGTCTCATTCTCGGCGTCATTGGAAAGGCAGTCGAGGGTCGGGACGCTCTCGGTTTCTGTTCCCAATCCGGGCGCCACGAAACACACGCTCTCTAGACTGGCGTCGTGGCGAGGGTCGGCATCCTCACGGGCGGCGGGGACTGCCCCGGGCTGAACGCCGTCATCCGCGCGGTGACCCGGCGCTCGCTCGACCGCGGCTGGGAGATTGCGGCGGTGCGCGAGGGCTGGCGCGGGCTCGTGGACGGAATCGTCGAGCCGCTCGGCCCGCGTGATGTCTCGGGGATCCTGCCGCGCGGCGGCACGATTCTCGGCACCACCCGCACGAACCCGTACAAGCTCGACGGCGGTGTCGACAAGGTGCTCGCCACCGTCGAGCGCGAGGGTCTCGACGCGCTCGTCGCGATCGGCGGCGAGGACACGCTCGGCGTCGCGGCGCGCCTGCACCGCGAGCACGTCTTCCCGGTCGTCGGCGTCCCGAAGACGATCGACAACGACCTCAACGGCACCGACTACACCTTCGGCTTCGACACCGCGGTGACAATCGCGACCGAGGCGATCGACCGGCTGCACACGACGGCCGAGTCGCACAACCGCGTCATGGTCGTCGAGGTGATGGGCCGTCATGCCGGCTGGATCGCGCTGCACTCCGGGATCGCGGGCGGCGCCGACGTGATCCTCATCCCGGAGCAGCCCGTCACCGTCGAGGACGCGTGCAGCCTGCTCGAGAAGCGGCACGAGTCGGGCAAGGACTTCTCGATCGTCGTCGTCAGCGAAGGGTACGAGCTGACCTATGCCTCCGGGGACACGACGCTCGTGGCCGGCGACGCGAGGGCCACCGACCAGTTCGGCCACGTCGTCCTCGGCGGCGTCGGCGGCGAGCTCGGCCGCGAGATCGAGGAGCGCACCGGGTTCGAGACCCGCGTGACGGTGCTCGGACACGTGCAGCGCGGCGGCACTCCCACACCGCGCGACCGCGTCCTCGCGACCCGCTACGGGCTCAAGGCAGCCGACCTCGTCCACGAGAGCGCCTGGGGACGCATGGCCGCGCTCCACGGCGACGACATCGTCGACGTCTCGCTCGAGGACGCGACCGCCGAGCTGAAGCTCGTCCCGCCCGAGTGGTATGCCGTCGCCCAGGCCTTCGCGGGCTAGTCGAAGAGCAGCAGCAGCGCGTCGGTTGGCGCGTAGTCGTCCGTCAGCACCGGCACGTCGGTGGTCGCGATCGGCGCATCGACGCGGCCTTCGATCGCGTCGTCGAGGTCGGGCGCGCCCGGCGCGCTCTTCCGCAGCTCGGCCCAGCGCTCGAGCAGGAACTGCTTCGACGGGGCCGCTCCCTCACCGGCGACGACGATGATGTTCCGGATCGCCTCCAGGTCGTCGCCGCCTGAGTCCAGAACGGGATGTATCGCGACCGTCGGGAACTGCGACCGGTAGGTGCGCAGCATCGAGCGGAAGAGTCGCGAGTCGGGCCCCTTGACGGCGCCGATGATGTTCGTGACGACGAGGCCGCCCGGCGCGAGGCGCGACTGCGTCAGCTCGAGGAATTCACGCGTCGCGAGGTGGAACGGAATCGAATCGGAGTAGAAGGCGTCGACGACGATCACATCCCAGCGCTCGTCGTTCTTCGTCAGGTAGCGGCGCCCGTCCTCTACCTCGACGTTCAAGCGCGGGTCGCGGGGCAGCTCGAAGTACTTGTAGGCGACGTCGACGACCTCGGGGTCGATCTCGACGGCGTCGATCTGCGTGGCGGGGAAGTCGCGCCATGTCCGCTTCGGCGCCGAGCCGCCGCCAAGACCGAGGTACAGGATCTTCTTCGCGTCCGGCTTGTAGGCGAGCGGCAGTTGGAGATAGTCGACGTAGCCGAAACGCGTCTCGTACGGGCGGTCGATGTACATCCCGCTCTGGAAGGAGCTGTCGAAGCGGAGGAAGCGGCTCTCGCCGTCCTCGACGACCGCGATCCGGTGGTACTGCGAGTCCTTGGTGTGGACGATCGTGTAGCCCTCGTGCGAGTCCTCGATCCCGCCCACACGGTCTTCGGGGGCCTGCTGCCGATACACCGGCGACCAGTTGCGCAGCTGCGAGGCGGCGACGGTGCCTGTCTTGTCCGGAGCGAGCGAGACGACGGCGCCGATGCTCGCGCCGGCGAGCGCGAGGGCCAGCACGCCCGCGACGACGAGGCGCTCGACGAGCGCGACGGACGCCGCCGCGAACATCAGCGCCGTCGCGGCGGACGCGAGCACCTGGTCTGTGCCGAGCTCCGGGATCAGCCAGAACGCGGTGGCGAAGGTGCCCGCGATCGAGCCGGCGGTCGAGACCGCGAAGAGCCGCCCGGCTGTGCGGCCGAGGTTGTCGATCGAGTGGGCTTTCAGCCGCACTGCGACCGGCGAGACCGTGCCGAGGATGACGCTCTGGACGCCGAAGAGGAACACGGTCGCGAGCAAAGGGTTGAGCCGCGGGCCGGGATCCCAGTCGACGAGCCGGTCGAGCACCCAGCCGTCGATGAACGGGATCGCCAGCACGAGCAGCGACGCCGTCCCGAGCAGGGCGACGAGCAGACGCGGCGTCGGGTAGCGGTCGGCGATGATTCCGCCGAGCCAGTAACCGGTCGAGAGTCCGGCGAGGACGATCCCGATCAGCGCGCCCCAGACGTAGAGCGAGTTGCCGAAGAACGGGGCCAGCACGCGGCTCGAGGCGATCTCGAGCCCGAGTAGCGCTCCGCCCGCGATGAAGACCGCAACACCGATCGCGATCGAGCTGCTTCGTTCCCGGTTCATCAGACCAGCTCTCGCAGCAGCACCGCGTCTACGCCCGCACGCTCGAGCTCCTCGATCTGGTGTCGCGTCGCCTCGCGCAGGTCGGCGATCGCGAGCTTCCCGGCCGGAAGATCGGAGAGGAGATCGAGCACGTGCTCGAGCCGGTCGTCGCCGGCCGGAGCTGCGAGCACGAAGAGCTCGGGGTCGAATCGCTCGAGCGCCTCGTCCAGCTCCTCCTCCCGTTCGACCTGGACGACGAGCTCGACCGAGTCGCCAAGCTCGACGTCGTCGTCGCCGGGGCACACGATGCGTGCGTCACCCGCCGACCCGGCGGAGGTGATGATCGGGAGCGCAGAGGCGGCGCGAACCGCTGCGATGTCGTTTTCGGTGAAGAGCGCCTCGGCGCCCCCGGCCTCCGCCCGGCGGGCCTCGTCGGCCCCGTGTACGGCGACGATCAACGAGATCCCATCACCCTCGGAAATGGCCTGGCTCAAGCGTCTGGGGCCGGTCATTCGGCGTCACTGTAGACCAAGCGGCTACCGTGGGGTTCGTGCGGACACGCGTCGCGATCGTGCTCTTGCTTGTGGCGTTGCCGGCCCTGGCGACCGCAGCAACACGTCCTCCGATCCTCGGCACGGCGCGAGCGGATCTGCTCATCGGCACGCTCGGATCCGACCGCATCGTCGCGCGGGCGGGCAACGACCGGATCGCAGCCGAGTACGACGGCGGTTTCGACACGCTGTCGTGCGGCCCCGGGCGCGACGTCGTCGCCGCCGACGCACGCGATCGAGTCGGCGTCGACTGCGAGATCGTCAGCCGCCGCGCCCACCGCGACCGGGGTGCGAACCCGGAGAGCCAGCATGAATCCCAGGTCGAGCCGGACTCCCACACGGTCGGTCAGACGACGGTCGCCGTCTTCCAGAACGGACGGAACCGCACCGGCGGCGCCGCCACGATCGCGTTCTCGACATCCAAGGACGGCGGCCGGACGTGGCGCGAGGGGATCCTCCCTGGCCTGACCGCCAACTCGACTCCGCCCGGGCC
This sequence comes from Actinomycetota bacterium, assembly GCA_030855545.1. Taxonomy (GTDB): domain Bacteria; phylum Actinomycetota; class Thermoleophilia; order Gaiellales; family Gaiellaceae; genus Gaiellasilicea. The sequence continues at coordinate 5,874 of JALYRA010000372.1, forward strand.
GTCCGCTCGCGCCAGCGATCCCGTCGTCTCCTACGACGCGGTGCGCGGCCTGTGGCTCGCGAACACTCTCGCGATCGCACCGGGTACGACGCGGCTGACGATCCACCGTTCGCGCGACGGCCTCACCTGGACCGGGCCGATCGACGCCGCCGTCGCACAGACCGCCGACCTCGCCTACGACAAGAACTGGCTCACGTGCGACAACGGCGCCGAGAGTCCCTTCCGCGGCCGTTGCTATCTCGCCTACACGCTGATCGGCGAGCGGCAGGACGAGCTCGCAGTGCAGCGCTCCGACGACGGCGGACGCACCTGGTCGGCCGCGGTCACGCGGCGGATCAACGTCACCGGCGTGATCCCGGTGGCGCAGCCCGACGGCAAGCTCCATCTCGTTTTCTGGTCGCCCCGGACCGGGATGGTCGACGTCAGCTCGACGGACGGCGGTGTCACGCTGGGCGAGCCGGTGCTGATCTCCGAGTTGCAGGCGCGTGACGCGCGGCCGCTGCGGGCCCCGCCGCTGATCGCCGCCGACGTGGATGCCGCGGGGAACGTGCTCACGGTCTGGCAGGACTGCCGCTTCAACGCCGGCTGCGCCGCGAACGACGTCGTCATCTCGCGCTCGGCCGATGGCGTCGCGTGGTCCGCCCCGCGCCGAGTGACGACCGGGCGGAATGCCGTCATCCCCACGATCGGCGTCGAGCCGGGGAGCGGGCGTCTCGCGATCGCGTACTACGTGATCCAGCCGGATGGAATCGATGCCGAGCTCGTCACCTCGGCTGACGGCCTACGGTGGAGCGCTCCACAGCGGTTGAACCCGCGTCGGATGCAGCTCACGTGGATGCCCGAGTCGACGCTAGGCCGGATGCTCGCCGACTACATCGGCGTCACCTGGGCACGCGGCCGGCCGCTCGTGATCTACGCGCTCGCCTCGCCGCCGCGGAACGGAAAGCTGCGGCAGGCGATCTACGCCGGCCGCGGGTAATGGAAGCCGCAGACGCATGCGCGGCGCTGGACGCTCTCGAAGCGGCCGGCATCCGAGTCGTCGTCAACGGAGGCTGGGGTGTCGACGCGCTGCTCGGGGAGCAGACGCGCGCGCACGACGACCTGGACGTGCACCTGTCGATCGACGATCTCGAGGACGTGTGCCAAGCGCTCGCCGGGCTCGGTTACAACGAGTGCCTCAGCAGAGACGGCAGGCTGGAGAACTTCGTCCTACGGGCTCCCGCAGACCGCCGCGTCGATTTGCATGCCGTGCGCTTCGACGGCAGTGGTGGCGGCGTCTACATCATGCCCGACGGCACGGACTGGATCTGGCCTGAGGGGTCCTTTTCCGGCACCGGCAGCATCGGCGGTCGTCCCGTCGCCTGTCTCAGCTTCGAAGGCCAGCTCCTAGAGCACACGGGCTACGCGCTCGACGACACCGACCGGCTCGACGTGGCCCGCCTGCGGGAGCGCTTCGGCCTCGCACTACCTGAGCCGTATCGCCCGAATTCTGCCTAGTAACAGTCTGTCACTAGGCGAGACGGCTCGGCTCGGCGCGTTTGTCCGACTTCGTAACAGTCTGTTACGAGGCGGCTGGGCGGCACCGGCGATCCGCTCGTTCCGGTGCAGCATCGCCGCTGTTCCCTCGGCCGAGGAACCAGCTTTTCGCAGAGTCGTCGACCTGCAGGCGACGCACGGGCTACTGGCCGATCGGATGCCAGACGGTCTTGAGCTCGAGGAAGCTCGCGATCGTCCACGGGCTTTGCTCGTCGATCTTGCCGTGGACGACGCGCTTCACGTTGTCGGCGGCGAGCCGCTCGAGCTCGGTTGAGTTGCCGTTCGCGCCCGTGAGGTCGATCGCGTTCACGTCCATGTGCGCCGCCAGGATCGGCGCGAGCTCGTCCTGGAAGCCGGTGAGAATGTTGACGACGCCGGGCGGCACGTCCGAGGTCGCAACCGCCTCGGCGAGCTCGAGCGCGGCGAGCGGATGCGACTCCGACGCGACCGCGACGACAGCGTTCCCGCTCACGATCACAGGTGCGAGGCGTGAGACGAGGCCGCGGAGCGCGCGCTCCTCGGGCGCGAGCAGCGCCACGACGCCGGTCGGCTCGGGCACCGAGAAGTTGAAGTACGGCCCGGAGACCGGGTTCGACGAGCCGATCACCTGCGCCACCTTGTCCGCCCAGCCCGCGTACCAGACGACGCGGTCGATCGCGGCCTCCACTTCCTTCTTTCCCGAGCAGACGGACGCGAGATCGGCGGTGCGCGTCTCCATCATCTCGGCGAGCCGGTAGAGCACCTGGCCTCGGTTGTACGCGGTCGCGGCGGCCCAGCCGGGTACCGCCTTGCGGGCGGCGACGACGGCGTCGCGGACGTCCTTCCGCGACGCGCGCGCGACGTTCTGGCCCTCGGCCTCGTACGTCCGGCCCGACTCGGAGCGCGGGAACGCGCCGCCGACGAAGAGCTTGTAGGTCTTCCTCACCTGCAGGCGGCTCATCGCATGCTCCCGAAGCGCCGGTCGGCGAGGACGAGCGCGACGGCGGCGCCGAGCAACGCGAGCGGAGCGCGGAAGCGCCTCATGCCGTGTCCTCGAAGCTCAGATATGGCTCCAGCCCGTGGCGTCCGCCCTCGCGGCCGAAACCAGACTCCTTGTAGCCGCCGAACGGCGAGGCCGGGTCGAAGCGGTTGAACGTGTTCGCCCAGACGACGCCCGCGCGGAGCTGCTGCGCCATCCACAGGATCCGCGAGCCCTTCTCCGTCCAGACCCCGGCGGAGAGGCCGTACGGCGTGTTGTTCGCCTTCTCGACCGCCTCCTCGGGCGTCCGGAACGTGAGCACGGAAAGGACGGGGCCGAAGATCTCCTCCTGCGCGATCCGGTAGCTCTGCGCGACGTTCGTGAAGACGGTCGGTGCGAACCAGAAGCCCTTCTCGGGCAACCGGCACGGCGGCTGGTAGATCTCGGCACCCTCCTCCTTGCCCGACTCGACGAGCTCGGTGATCTTGTCGAGCTGCATCTTCGAGTTGATCGCGCCGATGTCGGTGTTCTTGTCGAGCGGGTCGCCGAGCCGCAGGGTCTCGAGGCGGCGCTTCAGCTTCGAGACCGTCGTCTCGTAGATCGACTCCTGCACGAGCAGGCGCGAGCCGGCGCAGCAGACGTGGCCCTGGTTGAAGTAGATGCCGTTGACGATGCCCTCGACCGCCTGGTCGAGCGCGGCGTCGTCGAAGATGATGTTGGCCGCCTTGCCGCCGAGCTCGAGCGTCAGCTTCGTGTCCGTGCCGGCGAGCTCGCGCTGAATCGCCTTGCCGACTCCGGTCGAGCCGGTGAACGCGATCTTGTTCACGTCCGGGTGCTTGACGAGCGCAGCGCCCGCGGCACCGTCGCCGGTGACGATGTTGACAACGCCCGGCGGCAGCTCGGCCTGGCGGCAGATGTCTGCGAAGAGAAGCGCCGTCAGCGGAGTCGTCTCGGCGGGCTTGAGAACGACCGTGTTACCGGCAGCGAGCGCAGGGGCGATCTTCCAGGCGAGCATCAGCAACGGGAAGTTCCAGGGGATGATCTGCCCCGCGACGCCGAGCGGCTTGGGCTTGCGGTTCGGGAAGGCGTACTCGAGCTTGTCCGCCCAGCCCGCGTAGTAGAAGAAGTGCGCTGCGGCGAGCGGCACGTCGACGTCGCGGCTCTCGCGGATCGGCTTGCCGCCGTCGAGGCTCTCGAGCACCGCAAGCTCGCGCGAGCGCTCGGCGATGATCCGCGCGATCCGGAACAGGTATTTCGCGCGCTCGGAGGCGGGGAGCTTCGACCAGCCGTCGGCGTAGGCGGCGCGGGCGGCCTTGACGGCGAGATTGACGTCCTGCTCGCTCGCCTGCGAGACGTCGGCGAGCTTCTCCTCGCTTGACGGCGAGATCGTCGGAAACCACTTGCCCGACTTCGGCTTGACGAACTTGCCGCCGATGAAAAGGCCGTAGCGCTTCTCGAGCGTGACGATGTCGCGGGCTTCGGGCGCGGGCGCGTAGTCCCACTCGGTCAGCGCCGGCACCGCCGCATGCTTGCGTTCGAGCTCGCCCATCAGGCCGTCAATCCAACGTGAAGTAGTCGGGGGACTGGTACTGGCCGCTCTTCTGCTTGCGGATCTGCATCAGCACGTCGTTCAGCAGCGAGGAGGCGCCGAAGCGGAAGAGATCGGGGGTCATCCACTGGAGCCCGAGCGTCTCGTGCAGGACGACGAGGTACTGGATCGCCTGCTTCGCCGTCCTGATTCCACCCGCGGGCTTCATGCCGACGACACGGCCGGTCTCGTCGAAGACGTCGCGGATCGCCTCGAGCATGCAGAGCGTGACGGGAAGCGTCGCGGCCGGATTCACCTTGCCGGTCGAGGTCTTGATGAAGTCGGCGCCGGCGGCCATCGCGAGCAGCGAGGCGCGGCGGACGTTGTCGTAGGTGCCGAGCTCGCCGGTCTCGAGGATCACCTTCAGGTGCGCCTCGCCGCACGCTTCCTTGGTCTTCACGATCTCGTCGTAGACCTTGGCGTAGCGGCCGGAGAGGAACGCGCCGCGGTCGATCACCATGTCGACCTCGTCTGCGCCCTGCTCGACGACCCAACGCACCTCGTCGAGCTTCGAATCGAGCGGCACCTGTCCGGACGGGAAGCCCGTCGCGACCGACGCGACGCGGACGCTCGTGCCTGCGAGCCGCGCCACGGCGGTCGGGACGAGGTTCGGGTAGACGCAGATGGCAGCGACCGACGGCACGTCGCGGTCGGCCGGATCCGGACGCGCAGCCTTCGAGCAGAGCGCAGCGACCTTGCCCGGCGTGTCGGAGCCCTCGAGCGTCGTCAGGTCCATCATCCGCACCGCCAGCGTGTAGGCCTGCAGCTTCGAGTCCTTCTTGATCGA
>JALYRA010000317.1 GCA_030855545.1 Actinomycetota bacterium
TGGGGGAGCGCACAGGTCGCCGAGGCCACGCGCGGCGCCGTCCAGTCGATTCCGCACGAGCAGCACGAGGCGGCCTCGGCGCTCGGCTTCGGCTGGGTCGGCCGCCACTCGAACGTGATCTTGCCGCAGGCGCTGCGCCGGCTGCTGCCGCCGTTCGTCAGCCTGCTCGTCAACATCATTCAGAACTCGACGCTCGCCCAGGTGATCGGCGGGCTCGAGGTGCTGGAAGCGGGCGAGCGCCAGAACGAGCGCCTGACCGCGATCCCGCCGATCGGCCTCGGCGAGATCCACGCATTCGAGATCTTCGGCGGCGTGATGATCCTCTTTTTCCTGATCTCGTTCCCGCTGACGCGGCTCGCCTCCGTGCTCGAGCGGCGGCTCGTCTAGCCGCTGATCACACGCACGATCTCGAGCGCGTCATCGAGCACGACGACGTCTGCCGCAGCTCCTGGGGTGAGCGTGCCGAAATCCGGCCGCCGCGCGATCCCGGCCGGTACGCGCGTTGCGGCGTTCACGGCGTCGGCGAGCGGCACGCCGAGGGCGTGTAACCGGCGGACGCCGTCGATCAGCGGCGTGTTGCTGCCCGTGAGCATGCCGTCGGGCCGTCGCGGCGCGCCCGCGATCTGATCCGAGACGAGCGCCGCGCGCCCGGCGGCGGCGCGCCATGCGAGGAGAAGCGTCTCGTCGGCGAGGTGGACGCCGTCGGCGATCAGCTGCACGGTCACGTCCTCGCGCGCGAGCGCTGCGCCGCCGATTCCGGGGTGGCGGTGCGCGAACGGCCGCATCGCGTTGAAGAGGTGCGTGACGGTCAGCGCGCCGCGGTCGAAGGCTCGCTGCGCCTCCTCGGCGGTCGCGTCGGAGTGGCCGCAGGAGACGACGACGCCGCGCTCGCACAGCAGGTCGATCAGGTCGAGCGCGCCGTCGAGCTCAGGCGCCAGCGTCACCTGGGTGACGGGTCCGGCCGCGAGCAACCGCTCGAGCAGCGCACGATCGGGGTCGAGCCGGGCGTCGGCGGGGTGCGCGCCGAGCCGCTCGGGCGAGATGAACGGCCCTTCGAGGTGAGCCCCGATAACGTTGCGGCTGCGGGGAACTTCGGTGAGGGCGGCCACGAGCGTCTCCTCCGGTGCCGTGATCAGCGTCGGTTGGAACGCAGTGACGCCGTGCTCGAGCAGCGCCTCGCTCGCTCGACGGTAGCCGGACGTGTCGGCCGCGGCGAAGTCGACACCGGCGAGGCCGTTTACCTGGAGGTCGACGAGCCCCGGGATCGCGGCGCCGGTGCCGGCGCCGGCGAGCCCGACAGCGACGACGCGCCCGTCGGCGATCTCGACGTCGCCCGGCAGCAGCACGCCCTCGACGACCGCCGCCGCGACGCCCAGCCTCATGATGTAAAGACTAGAGCCTCGACATCAGCTGGCACGTCACTCCGGCTCTTGGGCCGCGGGCGGCCCCTTCAGGGATCTTGCGCGATGAGTGTCCGCGAGAGCGGATGCTCATCCTGCGCCGAAAACTAGGTGTTGAGGATGGAGAGGCGGACGAGGAGCGTGTAGGCGCGGGCCGAGCGGCTCGTGCTCGTGAGCGTCGCGGTGCACTCGTCGGCCGGGCCGAGATTGCGCTGGTCGATCGTCACGGTCGTCTTGCCCGTCGAGATCGTCTTCAGCGCGACTCGCTCGCCGTTGCAGCGGATCTCGAGCCGGGCGCGGGGAGCCTTCTCTGCGACACCGGTGAAGGTGGCGGTCGCCTGCACGCGGCGGCCCGGGCCGAGGAGGCCGAAGGGGATTGCGACGTTGCGCTTGGGCGCCAGCGTGCCGCGACGGGCGATCGAGACAGGCTTCAGCGCGGGAGGCGCGACGATCGTCGGCTCGGGGCCGATCCCGAGGTCGAAGCGGAGCGCGGCGAGAATTGTCTCCGTCGGATTCTCGAGCCACGGAATGTTGTGCGGGCTGCCGGGTCGCGCGAGCTGCGCGTAGTCCTCGGCGAAGATCTCGGCGATGCTGCGGTTCCAGCCCTTCACGTAGCTGCGGTAGACGCTGCCGATCGCGAGCAGGCGCTCAATGCCACGGGCGCGCCACCAGGTGCTCGTTCCGTTCGGCTCGCGCTGGCCGGCGACGGGAGTCGAGCGATCGAGGTGGTGGCCGTACTCGTGCACGAGCGTGTGTGCGTTGTCCTCGGTCTGCGCAGCCGGTATGACCATGACGTTGCGCGTATAGCACCCGGCAGCCTCGCGACCGCACGTCTTCAGCATCTGCTCCCAGGTGACCACGTCGATCCGAAGCGTCGTGATCTCTTCCCCGTGAGGTGCCGCGCGGAGGATCGCCGCGTACCACTCGACGTCGACGCCGTCGGCCTGGACGTCGAAGCGGATCTGCCGCCCCTGATCGTCCTGGGTGACGACCTCGGCGGCCATCGCCTCGCCGGCGAAGGCGAGTGAGGCGAGCACGGAGAGAAGGAGGAGCAGGCGGCGCATTTGGCGGGATCGTAGGAGCGATTTGTAAGCGAGGCCTAAGAATTGCGGGTAGTGCGCGTTGTCTCCTCGCTACCCTCCAACGCCTATGGCGATCGGGGAGCACGAAGAGGCGGCGGGCGCAGAGCGTCTGAGAGAGACGATCGAGATGCTCGAGACGATCGTCCGCGACCGCGGCGTCCTCGGCGCGCTCACCGTGTCGGAGCGGACCCGGCTGCTCACCGCCGCCGGCGACGTCTTCGAGCCCGACATCGTCCAGCGGCGGCGGTGGGGCAAGGCGCTGCGCAAGCGCGAGCGGGCGGAGAAGCAGAACCGCGACGAAACGGTTCGCGCCGAAACCGGGATCCGGGTCCTGCGTGAGAAGGCGGTGTTCACGACGCCTGACGTCTTTCCGCCCGGCGGCTTCGAGCAGGCCGAGGTGGACGGCGAGCCCGAGTTCCGCGAGCTGATCGAACCGCAGCATTGCTACGTCTGCAAGCGGCGCTACCTGGAGCTCCACCCGTTCTACGACCAGCTTTGCCCGGCGTGCGGCGAGCTCAACTACCGCAAGCGGACCGAAACGGCCGACCTCACCGGGCGGGTGGCGCTCCTCACCGGCGGGCGCGTGAAGATCGGCTACCAGGCCGGAGTCAAGTTGCTGCGGGCCGGGTCGCAGCTGATCGTGACGACGCGCTTCCCGCGCGACGCCGCCGCGCGGTACGCGCGCGAGACGGATTTCGAGGAATGGGGCGACCGCCTGCGAATCTTCGGGCTCGACCTGCGGCACACGCCGAGCGTGGAGACGTTCTGCACCCACCTCGCCTCTCTCACCGACCGGCTCGACTTCATCGTCAACAACGCCTGCCAGACCGTCCGCCGGCCGGCCGAGTTCTACCGCCACATGCTCGAGGGGGAGACGGCCGCCGCGGCGACGCTGCCTGAGCACGTCCGCCGCCTCGTCGGCGACTACGAGGGGCTGCGGCGCACGGAGATGCTCCCGTCCGGGTCGGCGGAGCTCTCGCAGGTGCCGCTGCTGCCGGAAGACCTGAGCACCGGCGGCGATCTCTTCCCCGAGGGACGGCTCGACCAGGATCTGCAGCAGGTCGACCTGCGCGACCGGAACTCCTGGCGTCTCCTCCTCGCGGAGGTCTCGTCGGTGGAGCTCCTCGAGACGCAGCTCGTCAACGCGGTCGCACCCTTCGTGCTGAACGCCCGGCTGAAGCCGCTCATGCTGCGGACGCCCCGGGGCGAGAAGCAGCAGCGCGACAAGCACATCGTCAACGTCTCCGCGGTCGAAGGGCAGTTCTACCGCCGCTTCAAGACGACGCGGCACCCGCACACGAACATGGCGAAGGCGGCGCTGAACATGATGACCCGCACCTCCGCCGCCGACTACCACGCGGACGGGATCCACATGAACAGCGTCGACACGGGCTGGGTCACCGATGAGGATCCGGTCGAGGTCGCGGAGAGGAAGACGGCCGAGCACGGGTTCCGGCCGCCGCTCGACATCGTCGACGGCGCGGCCCGGATCGTCGACCCGATCATCGACGGCTTCAACACCGGCGAGCACGTCTGGGGGCAGTTCCTCAAGGACTACAAGCCGACCGACTGGTGAGGTCGGCTCAGATCGGCGCGGCGTCCTGCGGCTCCCAGCCGAGCAGATCGCGGGCGTGGGTGAGATCCCAGAAGCGCCGGGGATTTCCCGAGACCCCGTAGACGACCGCCCACGAGACGTCGTCGGCGTCGAGGCACCGGGCGACCAGCTCGGCGCAGTCGCGGCGACTCAGCCAGACCGCCCGCATCCGGTTGCGGCGACCGTCGGCGTCGAGGTCGAGGAGCGGATTGTGCGACGGTTCGGTCGGGTCGTCGTTTGCCCGCACGGCGCCGATCCTGAGGCAGAAGACCCGCAGGCCGTGGCGGTCGACATAGAAGCGGCCGAGCGCTTCGCCGTAGGCCTTCGAAACGCCGTAGAGCGAGTCGGGGCGGATCTCGGCGTCGTGGTCGTAGCTGCGGTTGTCGTCGACCTCGTAGACCCCGGGTGCGCCGTCCAGCTCGTACATGCCGACGGCGTGGTTCGACGACGCGAAGACGACGCGCTCGACACCCGCCGAGCGCGCGGCCTCGAAGACGTTGTAGGTCCCGACGATGTTGTCGCGGAGAACGTTGTCCCAGGGCGTCTCGATCGCCGGCGAGGCCGCGAGGTGGACGACGGCATCGACGTTCTCGAAGGCGGGCCGGATTGCATCGAGGTCGGAGATGTCGGCGACATGGCTCGGAAAGTCCTGGGCTGTCAGCGTCAGCGAGACAAGCTCGTAGCGCTCGCCGAGATGCTCCCGCAAGGCGGTTCCGATCGTCCCTTCGGCTCCGGTGACGAGAACACGGCGAGCTCCCATGGCGTCGTCGTTCCCGCGAACGTGCAGCGGGAACCTCAGTTGAGGCCGTGGAGTTCCTCATCGAGCACACGCCTATTGGGCGCTCAGCGAAGCGAGAGCGAGCACGTGATTCGACTCATGAAGATCTACGGACTAGTTCTCAGCAATCGGGGCCGATAGCCTTTCCGTGTGACAAGACCACCGCTTGACCCGGCGCGAGGTGCGGAAGCGGCCAGGAAACTCAAAGACTTGGGAGCCAAGCGCATTCTCATCAGAGCTGCGGAGCTCGGTTACATCACGCAGGTGACGTGCAGGATGCCGGAGTGCTTCTGTCCCGAAGAGCTGGGCGGTGCTCGTTACTTCGAACCGGTCACTGCCGACCTCAACGACTGGATGCCGACCCTCGAGCATTTCCCAATCTCAAAGCGAGAAGGGGGCCGTGAGAGCGTCGACAACGCGGTCCTTGCTCACCGCCTCTGCAACAGGATCGACTATTCGATATCCGCTGGGCGGTCATACGCGAGAGATCTTGAGCGCGTCAGAAAAGCTCGCGAGGCGGCCGCTTCACGAGACCCTGGCTAGACCCTGCGACCCTATGCAGACCCTGGCAATAGGGTCTGTGACGGGTCGACCCGGCTCCTAACGGAGCAATACGGTCAAAGCCGCAAATCGCTCGAATTGCGGCTACTTCTCGCAATGTCGGCTGGGGGTAGTGGAGATGCCCCCGACAAGAATCGAACTTGTGCACGCGGTTTAGGAA
>JALYRA010000120.1 GCA_030855545.1 Actinomycetota bacterium
TGCGGCTGTCCCGCACGCGCTCGATCCCTTCGCGCACCTGTGCCGCGTAGCCGGCGAACTCCTGACCGAGCGTGACCGGCACGGCGTCCATCAGGTGCGTGCGGCCCGACTTGACGACGTCGTCGAACTCCTTCGCCTTCGCTTCGAGCGAGGCGGCGAGCGTCTCGAACGCGGGGAGTAGGTCGTGCTCGAGCTCGCCGAGCGCGGCGAGGTGAACCGCCGACGGGAAGACGTCGTTCGAGCTCTGCCCCATGTTGACGTCGTCGTTTGCGTGGACATCGTCGCCCGCGAGCGCGGCGATGACCTCGTTCGCGTTCATGTTCGAGCTCGTACCGGAGCCGGTCTGAAAGACGTCGATCGGAAACTGGTCGTCGTGCTCGCCCTGCGCTACGCGATCTCCGGCGGCCGCGATCCGCTCTGCCTTTTCGGCGTCGAGAAGCCCGAGCTCGGCGTTCGCGCGCGCCGCCGCGGCCTTGATCCGCCCCAGCCACCGCGCCACTGGAACCGGGATCGGCTCGCCGGAGACGGGAAAGTTCGCAACCGCCTTCCGCGTCTCGCCGCCCCACAGCTCCCGCTTGGTCTCGGTGCTCACGGCGGGAACTGTAGCGGCGGCGATTTGCACATGGCGAGAGCCGGACTTGAACCGGCGACACCACGGTTTTCAGCCGTGTGCTCTACCAACTGAGCTACCTCGCCTCAAGCGAAAAGAGTGTAGCGAGTAGGGTTTTGCCCCGTGGCTGCAGGAAAGCGGGTGGCAATCATCGGTGCGGCGCTCGATCTCGGCCAGGGGCGGCGCGGGGTCGACATGGGCCCGTCCGCGATCCGGTACGCGGGCTTGCACGAGCGGCTCGCCGGGATCGGCTACAGCGTGCTCGACTGGGGCGACGTCGAGACGGCAGTCCTGGAGGCGACCGAGGAGACCGACGAGAGCGCTCGTTACCTGCCGGAGATCAAAGCGGCCTGCGGGCGCGTGGCGAAGCTGGTGGGTCTCGCGCTCGAACAGGACTCGCTTCCGCTCGTGCTCGGCGGCGACCACTCGGTGGCGATGGGGACGCTTGGGGGGCTGGCCCGAGCCGGCGGTCTCGGCGGCGTTCTCTGGATCGACGCGCACAGCGACCTGAACACGCCCGACTCGTCACCGAGCGGCAACGTCCACGGGATGCCTCTCGCCGCGGCGATCGGACTCACGGACGGGCGGTTCGAGAGCGACGGCTGGACACTGCCTGCCGTCGAGCCGGAACGCGTCGCGCTCGTCGGGCTGCGGTCGGTCGACGAACGGGAGCGCGATCGGATCCGCGAGCTCGGGATCAAGGCGTACACGATGAGCGACATCGACCGGATCGGGATCGAGCGGGCAATCCGCGAGTCGCTGTCGCACATCGCCGGCCCAGGCTTCGTGCACGTCTCGCTCGACATGGACGCGCTCGACCCGGAGGTCGCGCCGGGCGTCGGTACCCCGGTCCGCGGCGGTCTCTCCTATCGCGAGGCGCACCTCGCGCTCGAGCTCGTTGCGGAATCGGGCCTCGCCGGCTCGTTCGAGGTGGTCGAGGTGAACCCGATCCTCGACCGCGAGAACGCCACCGCTGCACTCGCCGTCGAGCTGGTCGCGAGCGCGCTCGGCAAGACGATTCTCTAGCGCGCGCTCGTGACGAGCGTGACACCGGGGAGGACGTAGCCCTCCTCGGTCCGGAAGCGCTCGAGCCTCGCCTCCGCAGCAGCGTCGACCTCCGCCCGCACCGCCTCGTCGAGCGTCGCAAGCAACTCCCGCAGCGAGGAAGCGAGGTTCGGGACGACGCTGCGGTACTCAGCCCAGTCGGCGAACCGGTACTCGACCGCCACCTCCTCGACCGAGACTTCGTCGAAGCCCGCTGCGCGGACGAGCGGCTCGATCTGCTCCGGCTCCGCAAGGGCGAACTGCCCGGGCTGGCCGGGCTGGGGCGGCTCTTGCAGCCCCCGCTCGATCAGCACCGGACCGTAGGCGGTCGCCCAGGGGTTGCGCTTGGCGGGAGCCCAGGTCGCGAACGCGAGCCGGCCGCCGGGTCGAAGCACGCGCCGCGTCTCGCGCAGCGCGAGGCCGTGATCCGGCACGAGCATGTAGCCGAAGCGCGAGACGACGCCGTCGACGCTCGCGTCCGCAAGGTCGATCGCCTGCATGTCCATCGTCCGGTAGTCGACGTTCCGGCTTCCCCGCCGCCGAGCGGACTCGACCATCGCGGGTGAGAGATCGGTCGAGATGACGCGCGCGACGCCCCCGGCGAGCGCCTCGGTGACGTCGCCGGTGCCTGCCGCGAGATCGAGCACGATGTCGTCCGAATCCGGCGCCAGCGCCCGGACGAGCGCGTCGGTGACCGGAGCGTTCGCGGCAGCAAGCCGTTCGCGTTCGGCCTCCCACGTGCTCGCCGCGGCGTCCCAGCGGCGCCTGACCTCGTCCGTCGTCTCTACGCCGCCACCCCGCTGAACTGGGGCAGGATGTCGCGGCCGTAGGCCTCGAGCGTCTCCTCTTGGCCGTGCGTCATCAGGTAGATGTTGAACTGGTCGACGCCGATCGACTCGAGCTCGCGCAGCTTCGCGGTCGCCTGCTCCGACGTGCCGAGGACGCAGAAGCGGTCGCAGATCTCGTCGGTGACGAACTCGCCGTGCTTGGCGCCGACGCGCGAGTGCTCGCTGTAGTCGTAGAACTTCCGCGCCTCCACGTAGTCCGTCAGGACCTTCGGGACAACAGAGCCGTCCGTGCCGTAGCGGTCGATCAGGTCCTGCACGTGGTTCGAGACCATCGCCGGGAACCAGCGGACCTGCTCGCGCGCGTCGGCGAGATCGTCGGAGATGTGGCTCGGCGCGCTGACGATGCACTTGAGCGCCGCCGGGTCGCGACCCGCCTCCACGGCCGCCTTGCGGGCGGTGTCCATGATCCACTGGATGATGTCCGGGTCGGCGAGCTGGATGATGACCCCGTCGCCCTGACGGCCGGCGACCGCGAGCGCCTTCGGCCCGTAGCCGGCGACGTGCATCTCGATCTCGGGCAGCTCCGTCCGCGCCCACTTGAGCTGGAGCTGCTTGTCGTTCCAGGTCACTTCCTTACCGTTCATGAACGGCTTGATCATCTTCAGGGCTTCCTCGAACTCGGCCACCTTCATCGGCTGGCGGCCGACGGTGCGCACGGCCGAGTCGCCGCGCCCGATACCCATGATCATTCGGCCGTTCGAGATGTCCTGCAGGGTCGCGTAGGCGCTCGCGAGCACCGTCGGGTCGCGCGTCGCCGGATTCGTGACCATGTGGCCGAGCTTGATCGTCGAGGTCTGGTCGGCGAGAAGCGCCATCACCGGCATCGACTCCTGCCAGAGCAAGTGCGAGTCGTACGTCCAGCCGTATTCGAAGCCCTGCGCCTCGGCGAGCTTCGTCAGTTCGATCAGGCGCGTGTAGGGCGGGTCGGGCAGGACGGTGACGCCGAAGGTGAGCACGGATGAACCCCCAAGGTCGATTCCGGAAGGGAAAGCGGCATTCTCTCGCGAATCCGGCCGCGTGGCAACGTGGCCCTACTACCTCTTCGCCGTCGCAGCGGGCGCGATGCTCCCACTCCAGTTCGGGATCAACGCCCAGCTCGCCGGCTGGCTCGGAAGCCCGCTGCGCGCGACGCTCGTCTCGTTCGCCGTCGGCGCAGCCGTGCTGCTTGTGGCGACGCTGCTGTTCGCGCGGGGCTGGCCTGGGGCGGAGCGGCTCGGCGCAGCACCCTGGTGGGTGTGGGTCGGCGGCTTCCTCGGCGCGTTCTACGTGCTCGGCAGCGTCGTGACCGCGCCGAAACTCGGCGCTGCGGCCCTCTTCGCGTTCATCCTCGCCGGCCAGGCGGTCGCCTCGCTCGC
>JALYRA010000016.1 GCA_030855545.1 Actinomycetota bacterium
GGCGGTGACCGTCAGGGTGAACCGACCCTTCTGCGCCGGCGCGCGCAGCCGCAGCGTCCCGGGCGGAGCGACGCCGCTCTTGCCGCCGAGCGTCCAGCGGATGCGCTCGGCGTCGGCCGAGACCCGCACCGCAAAGCCGGCTCCGGCGGCCACGTCGATCCGCGTGCGGCCGAGCGAGACATACCGCAGAACGACGGGAACCTCACGCGTCCGCTCGGCGCGATTTCCGGCCAGGTCGATCGCGCCCACCTGCACGGAGTAGGTGCCGGGCCGGAGCGCGCGCCCTCGGACTTTCCCGTTCCAGCCGAGCGTCCCCTCCTCGGCGCGGAACCGCTTCAGCTCGCGGCGCTTGCCGTTGACGAAAAGGATGCCGCGCACCGGCTCGTTCGACCGGAAGCCCACCGACACTCGGTCGGCGCGCCCGTCTCCGTCGGGCGAGATCACGCGCGGCCCGATCGAGGCGATCTCGACCTCGGGCGCCGTCACGTCGATCCGGATCGGGTTCGGGAGAGTCGTCGTGAACCGCTCGTCGTCGAGGTGCACGCGCGGCTGGTACTCGCCCTCCGGGAGGACCCTGCCCGCGTCGTCGCGGCCGTCCCACTCGATCTCGACCAGGCCACGAGGGTAGCTCCGGTCGCGCAGGATCGTTCTGACGACGCCGTCGCCGTCCACGATCGCCACATCGATCCGGTCGGCCTTCCGCAGCTTGAAGGAGACTTTCGCCGCCTCCTTGTCGCACCCACAGACCGGGGAGAAGACGTCGTCCACGACCATCGTCCCGAAGATGGGGCTCTTCTCGAGCTTCAGCCCTTGCGTGAGCACGAACGCCGCGACGGTGGCCGCAAGCAGCGCGACCACGAGCGTCGTCGAGGCGATCCGAGCCACAGCGGCTCAAGTCTAGTTGCCCTGATCTAGCGTCCTTGCGCTCCCGCCGGTTTGGCGGTGCCTCTGAGCAGCTTGCGCGCGCCGGCCACGACCAGGAGCACCGTCGTCGCCGAGAGGACCGCCAGAATCACGATTTCGGCGCCCGGCACCTCCGCCAGCTTGAGCCCGGCGAGCGTCAGCGTCAGGGCGAGGCCGATCCGGAGCGCCCGGTCGGGCAGGTTGACCGAGACCTGACTGCCGAGCAGCACGCCCGGGATCGAGCCGATCAGAAGCCAGCCGGTCGCGGTCAGATCCACGTTGCCGGCGACGAGATGGCCGGCGCCGGCGACCCACAGCAGCGCGGCCGCGTGGAAGATGTCGGTGCCGACGACCTTCGACGCGGTCAGCGGGAAGACGAGCAGCATCACGAGCCCGAAGAACGTGCCGCTCCCGACCGAGGTCAGCCCGACGATGAAGCCGCCGGAAACCCCGAGGAGAAACGCGATCCGCCGGTCGGAAGCGGCGAGCACGAACGGCGCGTCGGTCTTCACCCGGCCGGTCACGAACGACTTGATTGCGAAGCCGACGCCACCGGCGATCAACGCGATGCCGAGGATGATCCCCGCGGTCTCCTCGAAGCCGTCGCCGTAGCGGTGCTTGAGCCAGGTCGAGAGGCCGACCCCAACGAGCGAGAACGGCGCCGACCCGGCGAGCATCCAGAGCGTCAGCCGCGCGTGGACCGTTCCGAGCTGGCGATGACGAATAGCGCCGAACGACTTGAAGATGGCGCCATGGAGGATGTCGGTGCCGATCGCAACCGTCGGCTTGAAGCCGAAGAGGAAGACGAGCATCGGCGTCATCAGCGAGCCGCCGCCCATTCCGGTCATGCCGACGAGAAGGCCGACGAAGAGCCCCGCGATCGAGAGCTTCCAGTCCACGGCCGCCACCGTACCGGAACTCCACTAATACTGTCGATTAGCTTGTGTTATGAGCCGTGGTACGCTTTCGACCGATGACGACTGCCTCTCACGACGACATCGCTGCGCTCGCCGCGCGCTCCGAGGAGCTCTCCGCGCACGAGCTCGTCGGCGCAATGGTCGAGCGCTTCGGCGACCGCCTCTCGCTCGCATGCTCGTTCCAGAAGGAGGAGAGCGTGCTGCTCGACATGCTCTTCGGCATCGCGCCGAACGCGCGTGTCTTCGCGATCGATACCCACTATCTCTTCCCGGAGACGCACGAGCTCTGGCGCGAGGTCGAGCAGCGGTACGACACGAAGGTCGAGCTGTTCGAAGGCCCGAGCGCCGAGGAGCTCGCGGCGACGCACGGCGAGAAGCTCTGGGAGTCCAAGCCGGACCTCTATCTCGCGGTCGCCAAGGTCGAGCCGCTCGTGCGCGCGCTCGGAGACCTCGACTGCTGGCTCACCGGCGTCCGCCGCGACCAGTCACCGACCCGGGCGAATGCGCCCAAGCTCGGCTGGGACGCCGCGCACGAGCTGTGGAAGGCGAGCCCGCTCGCCGACTGGCGCGACGAGGACTGCTGGACGTACATCCGGGAGCGCGGGCTTCCCTACAACGCCTTGCACGACCGCGGTTACGCCTCCATCGGCGACACCCACTCGACGAACCCCGGCGACGGCCGCGAGGGCCGCTGGGCCGGCAGCGACCGCACCGAGTGCGGGCTGCATCCGAGCTGATGGCGCAGCCGCTCACGCTCACCCACCTCGACGAGCTCGAGGCGGAGGCCGTTCACATCATGCGCGAGCTCGCCGCCGAGCTCGAGCGTCCCGTCCTGCTCTTCTCGGGCGGCAAGGACTCGATCGTGCTTCTTCGTCTCGCGGAGAAGGCATTCAGACCCGGCAAGTTCCCGTTCCCCGTCATGCACGTGGACACGGGACACAACTTCCCCGAGGTGATCGAGTACCGCGACCGCCGTGTCGCCGAGCTCGGCGAGTCGCTGCTGGTCGCGTCGGTGCAGGAGTCGATCGACAAGGGCCGCGTGGTCGAGGAG
>JALYRA010000027.1 GCA_030855545.1 Actinomycetota bacterium
CCCCCGCGATGCTCCCCCCACCGCTCATTCCGTTACCCGAAGGCCTTCGCGGCTGCGGCCTCCATCTGCTGCGTGATCCCGTCGATGTCGTCCGGGCTCTTCAGGAAATCCTGGAAGAGCTTGAACAGACCCTGGCCGACGGTGCCGCCGAAGGCCGACGGCTGCAGATCGGACAGGTCGAAGCGGAAGGTCTCCGCCTCGCCGAGCGCACCGGCGGTCGTCCGCTGGATCGGATCGGGGTAGACGCTCGAGTCGACGTTCTTGTTCGGCGACGAGAAGCCGCCACGCTTCGCCCAGATCTCGGAAGCCTCGGGCGTCGTCAGATACTCGACGAACGCCTGTGCCGCCGGGCTGGCCTTGAACATGACGACGAGGTCGCCGCCGCCGACGACGGCGGTACCGGAGTCGCCGATCTCCGGGAACGGGAAGACGTTGAAGCCCGTTTCCGGCTCGAGCGGGTTCCCTTCGCCGGCGACGCCCGGGACGAAGTCGCCCTCGAGCACCATCGCGGCCTTCGGCGTCTCCGAGAAGACGTTCGTAACCGAGGTCGGGAAGTCCGTCTGGAGGGCGCCTGCCTGGCCGCCGGCGATGTTCTCCGTGTCGCCGACGATCTTCGCCATCTCCGTCAGGGCGTCCTTGACCGACTGGTCGGTCCAGGGGATCTCGTGCGCGGCGAGCTGGTCGTACTTCTCGGCCCCCGCCGTGCGGATGTAGATGTTCTCGAACAGGTCGGTGAGCGTCCACCCGTCGGCCCCGCCGATCGAGTAGGCGGGCACACCGGACTGGTTGATCGTGTCCGCGGCCGCGATCAGGTCGTCGTAGGTCGCAGGCGCCTCGACGCCGGCGTCCTCGAAAGCGGCGACGTTGTACCAGACCGTCGACTTGTTGGCGGCCTTGAAGAGGAGGCCGTAGAGGGTGCCGTCGACGCTGCCGGTCTCGACGATCGACTCGCCGAAGTTCTCGCTCACCGAGTCCTGGGCGAAGTCGAGCGGCTGCAGTGCGTCACGCTCGACGAAGTCGGCCATCGTGCCCGGCTGCGAGACCGTGGCGATGTCCGGCGGATTGCCGCCCTCGACCGCGGTCGAGAGCACCGTGACGATGTTGTCACCGCCTGACGTGTAGGTGACGTCGACGTCGGGATTCTGCTCGGTGAAGCCATCGATCACAGCCTGGAACGACTCCTGTTCGGGGCCGGTCCAGACGCCGATCACGGAAATCGAGCCCGAGACGCTCTCCGCCGTTGTCTCTGTCTCCTCGGCGGTCGTTCCTGACCCTCCGCTGTCTCCGTCGTCGCCGCCGCACGCTCCTACCAGGAGCAGTAGGGCGAGCATGAGCCCGAGGAGGTGCAAGCGCTGGCGCTTCATGCGTGTCCTTTCGTTCCGTCGTAGATACCAAGGCCCGTTTCCGGGTCGAAAAAGTGGAGCGCGCGGGTGTCGACGGCGACGCGGATCTTCTCGCCCTTCCGCGCCTTCGAGCGGGCGCCGAAGCGGCCGACCATCATCGTGCGGTCGCCGTCCTGCTGCTGCGGCGAGCCGACGCCCTCCGCGCCGGCGTCCTTCTGCAGCTCCATCACCTCGTCCGTGATCGCAGGCTTCGCGTCGATCGTGAAGTGGCCCATGATCTCGGAGCCGAGCGCTTCGGTCAGCGCGACCTCGCCCTCGATGATCCGCTCCGCAGGTGTATCGAGCTCGAGCTCCGCGTCCTCGAGGTCCTCGGGGCGGATGCCGAGGATCACCGGCCGGCCTTCGTAGTCCTTCAGGCTCGGACGCGCGGACAACGTCTCCTCGCCGAGCACGATTCGCTCCTGGCCCGCGACGGCGACGAGATTGCCGGAGTCGCGCTCGAGCGTCGCTTCGAGGAGGTTCATCGCCGGGCTGCCGATGAAGCCGCCGACGAAGAGGTTGACGGGACGGTCGTACAGCTCCTGCGGCGAGGCCACCTGCTGCAGCTCGCCCTTCCGCATCACCGCGACCCGGTCGCCCATCGTCATCGCCTCGACCTGGTCGTGCGTGACGTAGAGCGTCGTCGTCCCGAGATCGTCCTGAAGCTTCTTGATCTCGGAGCGCGTCTGGACGCGCAGCTTGGCGTCGAGGTTCGAGAGCGGCTCATCCATCAGGAACGCGGCCGGTTCGCGAACGATTGCGCGGCCCATCGCGACTCGCTGCCGCTGGCCCCCGGAGAGCGCCCGCGGCTTGCGCTTCAAGTACTGATCGAGGCCGAGGACACGGGCGGCGTCTTGCACGCGGCGGTCGATCTCGTCCTTCGGCATCTTCTTCAGCTTCAGGCTGAACGCGATGTTGTCGTAGACGGAAAGGTGCGGGTAGAGCGCGTAGCTCTGGAAGACCATCGCGATGTCGCGGTCTCGGGGCGGAACGTGGTTGACGACGCGGTCGCCGATCTTCAGCTGGCCCTCGGAGATGTCTTCGAGCCCGGCGACCATCCTGAGCGCCGTCGTCTTCCCGCAGCCCGACGGCCCGACGAGGACGAGGAACTCGCCGTCCTCGATCTCCAGGTTGAGATCGTTGACCGCGCGGGTGCCATCGGGATAGATCTTCGAGACCCCCTGGAATGTCACCCCCGCCACGTGGCGATCATAAACAGGTTGTAAACAGCGCGCGATACCGTGGGAGCCGTGCACTCGCACGGTGGAGACAGACGAGCGCTCGGAATCGCGCTGGCGCTCGTTGGCGGATTCGCGATCGTCGAGGCCGCCGCCGGTGTCGCCGCCGGATCGCTCGCGCTCCTTGCCGACGCGGCGCACATGCTCTCCGACTCGCTGGCGCTCGGGCTTGCGCTCTTCGCCGCCTGGCTGGCGCAGCGGCCCGCGACGCCGGACCGGAGCTTCGGCTGGCGCCGCGGCGAGGTGTTGGCCGCGCTTGCGAACGCCGTCGTGCTGGTCGTTCTCGGCGGCTGGATTGTCTGGGAGGCGGCCGGCCGGCTCTCCGATCCACCGGACGTGACCGGCGGCTTCGTGCTCGCAGCCGGCGCCGTCGGCCTCGTCGTCAACCTGGCCGCCGCTCGCGTCCTGCACGGCGCCGGCTCTGGCTTGAACGTCCGCGCTGCGATGCTGCATGTGCTCGCCGACCTCGCGTCCTCCGTTGGCGTGGTCGCGGCCGGACTCGTCGTTCTCGCCACGGGCTGGGAATATGCCGATCCGCTCGCCGGACTTCTGATCGGCGTCCTGGTGATCTTCAGCACCTTTGCCGTCCTGCGCGAGACCGTCGGCGTTCTGCTCGAAGGGGCGCCGGCGGGCATGGACGCGCGCGAAGTCGGCTCGGCGATCGCCGCGGTTCCCGGCGTGGTCGGCGTCCACGATCTCCACCTCTGGACGATCACGTCCGGCTTTCCCGCTCTCTCGGCGCACGTCCTCGTCGCCGCCGGCGGGGATTGCCACGGCGTCCGGCGCGAGCTCGAGGCGGTGCTGCGCGACCGCTTCGAGCTCACGCACACGACGCTTCAGGTCGAGCACGCGCCAGGACTGATTAAGTTGGCCCGGTGAAGCTCGAGGGCAAGACAGCGATCGTCACCGGCGCGTCCAGCGGGATCGGCGCCGCGATCGTGCAGGCACTGCGGGCTGAAGGAGTGCGCGTGGTCGGCGGGGCTCGGCGGGTCGACCGGGTCGATGCGGACGTCGCGCTCGAGCTCGACGTGACCGATCCCGGGAGCTGCGAACGGTTCGTCGCCGCGGCGGTCGAGCAGCTCGGCGGGCTCGACATCCTCGTCAACAACGCGGGTCTGGCGCTCGGACGAGACCCCTTCGACGAATCGACCGAGACCGACGAGGAAGTCGTTCTCCAGACGAATGTCCACGGCTTGATCCGGATGACGCGGCTCGCGCTGCCGCGCCTCCGCGACGGTGGGCACATCGTCAACATGGGCTCGGTCGCCGGCATGGCCGCGTACCCGAACGGCTCGCTCTACGTCACCTCCAAGTTCGCCGTCCACGGCTTCACGAAGGCGTTGCGGGAGGATCTGCTAGGCCGGCCGGTCCGGATCACGAACGTCGCGCCCGGCCTCGTCGCGACCGACTTCTCCAAGGTGCGATTCCGCGGCGACGAGGAGAAGGCGAGCGCGGTGTACGAGAACGTGGCGCTCGGCGGTCCCGTGCGGCCCGAGGACGTGGCCGACTGCGTCGTCTTCGCGCTGACGCGGCCCGCGTACGTGAACGTCGACGAGATCGTCGTCACCGCGCTCGCCCAGTCGTCGGGCGCTCGCATCCTCCGCGACGAGTGACGTTTCGCTCCGAGCACGACCGCGAGATCCTGCGGCTCGCCGTGCCGGCGCTCGGCGCGCTCGCGGCCGAGCCGTCCTACATCCTCGTCGACACCGCGGTCGTGGGGCATCTCGGGCGCGAGCAGCTTGCCGCGCTCGGGATCTCGGCGACGGTGCTCGTCGCGCTTTTCGCGATCTTCAACTTCCTCCAGTACGGGACAACCGCGCAGGTCGGTCGTGCCTCCGGCGCCGGGCACGAGGAAGCGGCGCGGCGGCTCGGCGCGCAGGCGCTCTGGCTCTGCCTCGGCGTCGGGATCGTCCTCGCGGCGACCGTGATCGTCTTCGCACCGTCGATCGTCGCTGCGATGGGCGGCGAGGGCCAGACCGCGGACTACGCGGTCACCTACATGCGCATCGTCTCGCTGGGGCTGCCGTCCGCGTTCATCGCCATCGGCGCGCAGGGCTATCTCCGCGGGATCGCCGACCTGCGGACTCCGCTCGTGATCCTGATCGCCGGCAACGTCGTGAACGCGATCCTGAACGTGACCTTCGTCTACGGCTTCGACTGGGGAATCGAGGGATCGGCGTGGGCGACCGCGATCGGCCAGACCGTGATGGGGGCGGCGTTCGTCGCCGTCCTGCTGCGCTCCGCGGGCCGCGATCTACGTCCGCGTGCGGCGCTGATGCGGCGGCTCGTGAAGGTGGGGCGGCACATCTTCGTGCGGACGGTCGCGCTCATGTCCGCGTTCACGTTGGCGGGAGCGATCGTGACGCGCTTCGGCGACGCCTCGATCGGCGCGCACCAGATCGCCTTCCAGCTCTGGCTCTTCCTCGCGCTCGTGCTCGACGCGGTCGCCATCGCCGGGCAGGTGCTGGTCGGAAGGGCCCTCGGCGCTGGCGACACGGAGCGCGCCTACGCGGCGAGCGCCCGCATGATCCAGCTCGCGGTGTACGTGGGCGGCCTCTTTACCGTGTTGCTGCTGCTCCTTCAGGGCGTTCTGCCGCACGCGTTTACGAACGACGAGCTCGTGCTCGAGCGCGTCGGTGCGATCTGGCTGCTGTTCGCGCTGATGCAGCCACTGAACGGTGCCGTGTTCGCGCTCGACGGGATCCTGATCGGCGCCGGCGACGGGCCTTACCTCGCCTGGTCGATGGTCGTCGCGTTTGCGGCGTCGGCGGCCGTCGCGGTGGCGGCGCTGGTGCTGGATTGGGGCGTCGTCGGCGTCTGGTCGGCGCTCGTCGTCCTGATCTGCGTCCGACTCGTACTGATGCTGTGGCGCTTCCGGGGTCGCCGCTGGCTCGTTACGGGCTGGACGTAGAGCCGCGCTCGAGGTTGCGGACGCCGGGCACGGCGAGCACCGCGAGCGAGACCCCGATCCCGATCCCTGCGGCGCCCCAGAGTGTTGCGCGGACACCGATCAGGCTCGCGACCGGTCCGGCGAGCGCGAGTCCGACGGGGACGAGGGCGAGTGAGCCGAGCGCGTCGTAGGAATACACGCGCGAGAGCTTGTCCGGCGGAATCTCCTGCTGGACGGTCGTGTTCCAGAGCAGGCTGAAGATCTCGATCCCGACCCCCGAGACGAAGGCCGTGACGGCCAGGGCGGGCAGGCTCAAGGGGAAGCCGAGCGCGATCAGCGACAGCGGCATCAGCAGGATCCCGACGGTCGCGGCGACGAGCATCCGGCGTGGGCGGAAGCGGAGGCCGAGCAGCCCGCCGGCGACGAGCCCCGCGGCCTGAGCGGTCAGAATCGCGCCCCACGCCTTCGCGCCGCCGAGCTGCTCATCCGCGATCACCGGCCCGAGAACGCTGAACGCTCCGATCGAGACCATCAACAGGAGCGAGAACTGGAGCACGATCGACCAGAGCCAGTCGCGGGAGCGGAACTCGCGCCAGCCGACCGCCAGCTCCGAGAGGAAGCGCGGACTCTCGTTCGGCAGAATCGCCGGCAGGCGCATCAGCGCGATGAAGGCGGCGCCGAGGAGATATGTGCCGGCATCGATCGCCATCGCCCAGCCAGGATTGAAGGCGGCGACGAGGAAGCCGCCGAGCGCGGCTCCGCCGATCATCGCCGAGCTCATCGCGAGCGAGAGCAGCGCGTTTGCGTCCTGGAGCAGCGACCGCGGCACCGTCTGCGGCGTCACGCCCGCGGACGCGGGGAAGAAGAAGGCAGACGAGCCGCCGTTCACCGCAGCAAGCGCAGCGAGGTGCCAGATTTCGGCATTGCCCGTGATCAGGAGTGCGGCTGCGGAGGCCTGCGAGAAGGCACTGACGACGTTCGCGCTCACCATCACCTTGTTGCGGGGGAGCCGGTCTGCCCAGATCCCGCCGACGAGCAGGAAGACGATCAGCGGGATCTCGCGTGCCGCGAGAACGAGCCCGAGGTCGGTCTTCGAGCCGGTCAGGTCGAGGACGGCGAACGCCAGCGCAACGGGCGCGATCGCGCTGCCGACGAGCGAGATCGTACGGCCGGCGAAGAGAAGACGAAACTCGCGCTCGCGAAGCGGTGCCGCGTTACGCCGCACGCGTGTCCCAGTAGCGCTTCAGGCCCGCGTACGACTGCCAGAACGGCATCGCGCGGTCGTAGCCTTCGGCCTCCTCCGGCGGCAGATCGGCCTTCGCGGCGGCGACGAACTCGTCCTCGCTCGCGCCCTCCTCGACGCGCTTGGCCCACGTGTCGAGCCGCTCGCGCAACTCGGCCAGGTGACGGCTGACATCGGCGGCGAACCCGAAGTGAATCAGCGCAAGCCGTTCCGGCGCACGCCGCTCGATTTCCTCGAGCGTGCGGAACCACGCCTCGACGTCGACGTCCGGCGGCGGTGTCGGCGGCAGCACTGCCCGGCTCGGCTGGATCCGGACACCCGCGGCGTCACCCGCGTACAGCGTCGAGCCGTCGAAGTAGCAGACGTGATGAGAGGCGTGGCCGGGCGAAGCGAAGACCTCGAGCCCGGCGGCGCGGCCGTCCGCGATCCGCACGTTCGCTTCCGGCACCGGCGCGAGCTCGCCCCAGAGCTCGTCGAAAGCGTCACCGTAGAGCCGCCGCGCGCTTCGCTCGAGGCGCGAGGGGTCGACGAGGTGCGGCGCGCCGATCTCGGAGACCCAGACGGTGAGCTCCGGATGCTCGCGCACGAGCACGCCCGCCGCGCCGGCGTGGTCGAGGTGGATGTGCGAGAGCAGCAGGTGCTTGACGTCGCCGAGCTCGTGGCCCCGCTCCGCGAGTCCCGCCTTCAGGGCCTGCAGGCACGACGACGGCCCGCAGTCGAAGAGCGCGAGCCCGTCAGGCGACTCGAAGAGGTAGGCGCCGATCGTGCGCTCGGCGCCCCCGTGCAGGAGATCCATCGGGTCAAACGTAGCCAAGTAACAAAGTGTTACTTGGCGTGCGCGGCGGCGGGGACGAGCGCGGCGGCGAGGTCCGCGACGAGATCGCCGACGGACTCGATCCCGACCGAGAGGCGGATCAGGTTCCTCGGCGCCGCAAACGGGGCGTCGGCGGTCGACGCATGCGTCATCCGCGCTGGATGCTCGATCAGGCTCTCGACCCCGCCGAGCGACTCCGCGAGCTGGAAGAGCTTCGTCCGCGTGACGAGCTCGATCGCGGTCTCCTCGGTGTCGGTGAGGAACGAGATCATGCCGCCGAAGTCGCGCATCTGGCGCTTCGCGAGCTCGTGACCGGGATGCGACTCGAGGCCGGGATAGAGGACGCGCTCGATCCCCTCCTGCTGCTCGAGCCAGCCGGCGATCGCGCGCGCGTTCTCGCAGTGCTGCCGCATCCGGACCGCGAGCGTCTTGATTCCGCGCAGGACGAGCCACGAGTCGAACGGGCCAGGCACGGCGCCGAGCGACTTCTGGAGGAAGTAGAGGCGCTCCGCGATTGTCGGATCGTTCGTGCCGGCGAAGCCTCCGACGACGTCCGAGTGGCCGCCGAGGTATTTCGTCGTCGAATGCATGACGACGTCGGCGCCGAGATCGAGCGGGTTCTGGAGGTACGGGGTCGCGAACGTGTTGTCGACGACGAGGATCGCGCCGACCGCGTGCGCAGCGTCGGCGGCGGCGCGGATGTCGACGACGTTCAGCATCGGGTTCGACGGCGTCTCGATCCAGACCATCCGGGTGCGTTCGTCGAGCCTCCCTGCGAGGTCGCCGAACTCGTCCGCGGGGACGTAGTCGAAGAGATAGCCCTTCGGCTCGTAGACCTGCGAGGTCATCCGGTAGACGCCGCCATAGACGTCCGCGAGCAGGACGACCTTCTCGCCCGGGTTGACGAGGTGCATCAGCGTCGTCGTCGCGCCGAGCCCGGACGAGAACGCGACGCCGTGCTCCGCATTCTCGAGCGAGGCGAGCGCCACCTGGAGCGCGGTCCGGGTCGGGTTCGCCACCCGCGCGTAGTCGTAGCCCTTGTTGACGCCGACCGCCTCCTGGACGAACGTGGAGGTTTGGTAGATCGGCGTGATGATCGCGCCGGTCGCGGGATCGGGCTCCTGCCCGTCGTGGATCGCTCGCGTCTCGAAGTCCATTACCGCTTGATGCTAGCGGCGCCGAGCCAGGCCGCGAGGTCGGCCAGCGCCTCGTCGAGCCGGGAGGTGTCGCCCCAGGCGCCGAGCACCTCGAGCTCGCCGGTCTTCTTGTCGAAGCGCGGCTCGGCGCGGCCGACGACCCGGTCACCGACGAGGAGCGGCAGGACGTAGTAGCCGTGCTCGCGCTTGGCTTTCGGCACGAACATCTCGAGGCGGTAGCGGAAGTCCCAGAGCGCCTCGGCGCGGTCGCGGTCGTAGACGAGCCGGTCGAAGGGGGAGAGGAGCACAGCGCGGTCCGGCACCGGTCCGTCCTTCGCGTCCCGATGGGCCTGCCACTCGCCCCTCACGAGCCGAACCCCCTGCGTCTGGAAACGGCGCTCGGCGCGAGTTCGCTCACCCGCCGCCACCGAGATCGCGTCCGTTTTCGGCCACCAGCGGGCGGCGAGGTCCCACAGGCGCTCGCCGCCCCGGCGGCCGACGACGGTGATCTCGCCGTAGAGGTGGAGCGACAGCAGCATCAACCCGACCATGCGCGGGCCCCACCAGCGGTGGTCTTGCTTCGCGCCCACGGAGAGGTCCTCGAAATCGCGGGAGAGGAGCGGGCCGCGCCGCTCGAGCTCGCGCAGCACGTAGCGACGGAACGCCCGGTTCGTGGTCAGGAACTCGTGCGCCCACCGTTCGCTCTTGTAGTGCCGCGAACGGCGGAAGTTCCGAATCCGCGCGCGGACGAGCGGAAGATCCTCGATCGGGTAGATGAAGGCGTTCCATTCGAAGAGCTCGCGCTCCTCCCACAGCAGCCGATCGAGCTCGGCGCGGTCGTAGCCGGGGCCGAGCCGGCTGAAGAGAACGAGGTGCTGCGGCCGCTCCACCGGGGCGACGACGTCGATCTGCAGGAAGCCGAGCCGCCGCACCGTCGAGAGCACATCGGTCGCGCTGCCGTCGAGCACCTGGGCGCGAACCGCGATCCGTCTGGCTTCTTCGAGACCGACCGTACTCTGCGTCATCGTGCGGCGACCCCTTCTCCTGATCGTGGCGATCGGCCTCGTGGCCCTCGGCCTCGTGAGCTTCCCGCTCTTCATCCTCTACGACGGCGACGATCCGGCGAAGGCGGATGCGGTCGTGGTGCTCGCCGGCGCGAAGAAGCGGCTCCCCGTCGGGCTCGAGCTGTTCGAGCGCGGGGTCGCTCCGGTGCTCGTGATCTCGGACGGCTTCGACCCGAGGTGGAAGCAGGCGAACCGGATCTGCCGCAACGCCGATCCGCGGAAGGTGCTGTGCCCGCGACCCGACCCGTACTCGACGAGAGGAGAGGCCCGCATGGCCGCGCGGCTTGCCCGCGAGCACGGCTGGGAGTCGCTCGCCGTCGTTAGTTCCCGCTTTCATCTGCTGCGTGCGCGCACCTTGTTCGAGCGGTGCTTCGAGGGTGGGCTCGCGTTCGTCGCGGCGCCGAACCCGCGCCTGCGACTACCGCTTGCGATCGGCTCGGAGTGGGCAAAACTCGGCGTGGCCGCAGTCAGGAGGGGGTGCTGATGAAACCGTTCGTCGATTACGCGTCCGAGCACCTGCCGGCCGTGCCGGCCCGCGTGTTGGAGGTCGGTTGCGGCCAGGGCGAGCTGACGACGGCGCTCGCAGTCGCCGGCTACGACATCGTCGGAATCGATCCCGCCGCCCCGGGGGGTGAGCACTTCCGACGCCTGAAGCTCGAGGATCTCGACGAGACGGAGTCGTTCGACGCGATCGTTGCCGGGAGCTCGCTCCATCACATTCGCGATCTCGACGCGGGACTCGACAAGATCGCCGGGCTCCTCCCGCCTGACGGCGTTCTGATTCTGGACGAGTTCGCGTGGGACCGTGGCGACGAGCCCACGCTCGAATGGCTCTACGGGCAGCAGCGCGCGCTCGCGGCCGCCGGGCGGGGCGAGAAGCCTGCCTCGTTCGACGACTTTCGGCGCGCCTGGGAGGCGGAGCGTCGCGGCCTGCACGGGTTCATTGCGCTGCGCCAAGGGCTCGACGCGCGCTTCGACGAACGAGACTTCGAGTGGGTGCCGTACCTGTACCGCATGCTCCCTGGCGTCGCGACCGAGGTGCTCGAGCAGGCGCTGATCGACGCGGACGCGATCCAGGCGCTCGGATTCCGCTACGCGGGAGTCGTTCGCAAACGATAAACGTCACCCGAATCGGGGATCCCCAGAAGCCCGATTCGTGACTACTGCGAGGGCGAAAGTCGACCCGATAGAGGGGTAGCGGCACGTTTGCTCACTTCTCTCCTGCGGAGGCTTCCCATGTCGGTCACGCTCACCCCCAGCGCCACCAGCACGACTCAGCGGCTCACCACCTCCGAAGCAGAGCAGCTCTGGCGCAACTGGAAGGTGCGCCGCGACACCCGCTCGCGTGACCAACTCGTTCTCGCCTACGCGCCCATGGTTCGCTACATCGCATCGCGCAAGGTGCGCGAGCTCCCCGCGCACTGCGAGCTCGACGATCTCGCGTCATCAGGCCTCGTCGCGCTGATGGAGGCGATCGACCGCTTCGATCCCGCCAAGGGTGCGAGCTTCGAGCAGTACGCCTGGACCCGCGTCGCCGGCGCCCTCGTCGACGAGCTCCGCAAGCAGGACTGGGCCTCGCGCTCGGTTCGGCGTGAGGGCAGGCGGATCGAGCGAGCCCGCGACTCCTTCTTCGCCCGCCACGGAACGATGCCGAGCGAGCTCGAGCTGGCGGCCGAGCTCGGCTCGAGCGTCGACGAGCTCCGGACGAGCCTCGAGGACATCGACCGCTCCGACGTCGCGTCTTTGAACGCCCCGGCCCGCGGTCAGGAGGACTCGACGCCCGTGGAGGTCGGCGAGACGATCGTGGGACCTCAGAATGAGTTCGACCCGGAGCCGAGCCTGCTCGGCTCCGATCGGAACGCGGCCGTCCGCTCCGCCATCTCGCGGCTGTCGGAGCGCGAGCGCCACGTGCTCTCGCTCGTCCACGTCCAGGAGCTTCCGGGCGCGGAGGTCGGCCGCATGCTCGGCGTCAGCGAGTCGCGCGTCTCGCAGATCCTCGCGGGGATCCGTCGCAAGCTCAGGGATCAGCTCGACGCGTACGAGACGGCCGCAGCCGCGTAACGATCTGGTGAACGACTAGTGTCCGGCGCGTGCCGGAGCCTGGAGAGAACCGCGAGGAGCGGGTCAACCGCGAGCTGATCGAGTTGCTCAACGAGGTGCGTGTCGCACTTCCCGGTGTGCAGGTGCTGTTTGCATTCCTGCTCGCAGTGCCGTTCGCACAGCGCTTCGAGGACGTCACGAATCTGCAACGGGACGCCTACCTGGTCGCGCTGATCGGCACGATGCTCGGCTCGCTGTTCCTGATCGCGCCCACGGCTCACCACCGGATTCGCTTCCGCGATCCCGACAAGGAGTCGGTGCTCATGCTCGCGAACGCCTTCACGATCGTCGGCACCGTCTTCCTGGCGTTGAGCATGACCGCGGTCGTCTTCCTGGTCACAGACCTGCTCTTCAAGGGGCTCTTCACAGCCGTCGTCACGAGCGTGACCGCCGCGCTCTTCACGGTCGTCTGGTTCGTGCTGCCGCTCGTGCAGCGGACGAACCGCTAGTCGGGCGTTCGGCCCCCGAGGATCGTCGCGAGCCGGCCGGCGTCGATGTTGCCGCCCGAGACGATGCAGACGAGCTTCCGGCCGGGGACGTTCTCGGAGAGCGCTGCTGCAACCGAGAGCGCGCCGGCTCCCTCCGCGATCACGCGCGTCCGTTCGGCGAGCAGACGTACCGCTGCTGCCGTCTCGTCGAGCGAGACCGTGTAAGCCCCGGCGAGGAGCGGCTGGGCGCGTTCCCACATCGCCGGAAGGACAACCTTGGCGCCGGCGCCGTCCACGAACGACGGCGCGTACGCCGCGTCGCGCGGCTCGCCCGCCGCGAGCGCTGCTGTGACCGCAGCGCCCGTCTCGGGCTGCACGGCGAAGACCTTCGTGTCCGGGCGCAGCGCCGCCAGCGCGCTTGCGATCCCGGTGAAAAGGCCGCCACCGCCCCAGGGAACGAGCACGGCGTCGGCATCCGGGAGCTCCTCGACGAGTTCCAGGCCGATCGTGCCGTTGCCCGCCATGACGCGCTCGTCCTGCACCGGGTGGACAAAGAAGCCCTCCGCGTCCTCGTAACGGCTCGTGATCATCACCTCCCACCAGCGCTCGTACGGCACCTTGACGACCGTGCCGCCGAGCCGCGCGATCGCGTCGAGCTTCGTCTGCGGCGCCGTCTCGGGCGCCACGATCGTCGCGGGAACGCCGAGCTCGCGTGCCGCCCAGGCGACGCCCTGCGCCATGTTGCCGGCGCTGACCGTGACGACACCTTTCGCGGTTTCCGCGGGCGATGCCTGCCGAATCGCGTTGACGGCGCCGCGGATCTTGAAGGAGCCGATCGGCTGCAGGTTCTCGAGCTTCAGCCAGATCTCGGCCGGGCCGGCGGACGGAAGTCGGATCAGCGGTGTCCGAATCGCGGCGCCCGCGATCGTCTCGCGGGCGCGCTCGATCTCAGTGAGAGGAATCAGAAGTCGACCTCGGTGCCAACTCCCTGCTCGCGCGCCTTCCGAACGATCAACTCGGCGGCGGCGAGATCCTCGACGCCGAGGCCGAGCGACTTGAAGACCGTTAGCTCAGCCTCGTCTGTGCGTCCGGGGTGCGCGCCGGTGAGGACGTCGCCGAGCTCGGCTGCGATTCGTTCCTCGCCGAACCCGGCCAGGAGGAGATCGCCTGCCTCGTGCAGCGCCGACTCGCGCCGGTCGACGATCAGCGTCGCGGCAGCCATGGTCTCGGTCTCGAGCTCGCGGGTAGACGGGATGCTCGAGCCGACGGCGTTGACGTGAGTGCCGGGCGCGAGCCATGCGTGTCGGAGGATCGGCTCGCGCGCGGTCGTGCAGGTGCAG
This sequence comes from Actinomycetota bacterium, assembly GCA_030855545.1. Lineage (GTDB taxonomy): Bacteria > Actinomycetota > Thermoleophilia > Gaiellales > Gaiellaceae > Gaiellasilicea. The sequence continues at coordinate 13,636 of JALYRA010000027.1, forward strand.
ACGACGTCAGCGCCGCTGACGACCCCCTCCGGTGTGCCGCCGTCGGCGCGCGTCCAGGTCCGGATCTCCGCGCCGGGGAGGACGGCACGCATCGCCGCTGCGTGCGACCGGGCCTGCACGCCTCCGCCGATGATCGCGACGACACCCGCGTCCGGCGCTGCGAGCGCGCGGGTCGCAACGGCCGAGACCGCAGCGGTTCGAATCTCGGTGATCGGTGACGCGTTCAAGAGCGCCCGTAGCTCCCCCGTCTCACCGTCGTGGAGTAGGACCGCGCCCTGGTGGGCGTCGAGCCCGCGCGTGGGGTTCGAGGGCGCGATCACGATCTCCTTCAGCGACCAGACGCTCCCGACTCCACCGCGCCACGCCGGCATGAAGCCCATCAGCGTGTCGCCGTCCGGGGGCCGGGTGACGAAGCGGAGCGGCTGGTGCAGCTCGCCGCGCGCGAGCGACCGCAGGACATCCTCCATCGCCTCGACGCACTCCTCCATCGGTAGCAGCGCCCGCACGTCGTGCTCGTTGAGGACGATCACGGTCACGCGAACAGCCCCGTTAGCTGCTCCCGCTCGGGCGGCGAGAGGTCGAGCTCGATCGCCTCGAGAGCCGGGCGAAGTTGCTCGGCGCGGCGCGGGCCGATCACGGTTGCTGTGATGCGCGGATCGGCGAGAAGCCAGGCGATCGCGAGCGCCGCCGGCGTCGTTGCGCGGTCGCGTGCCCGTGCCTCGAACAGCTCGAGCGCGTCGTAGACCCGGTCCTCCTCGAGATGGCGGTACGGCTCGGGCCGCAGCGTCATCCGCGAGCCGGCGGGGGGCTCCTCGCCGCGGCGGTACTTCCCGGTCAGCCAGCCGCCGGCGAGCGGGCTGAACGGCGTGAACCCCAGCCCTTCCCGTGCGACAAGCTGGAGGACGGCGTCGTCATCACTCCGGTCGAGCAGGGAGTAGGAGTTCTGCACCCAGTCGGGCCGGCCGGCGAGGAGCGCATCCTCGAGCCACCCCGCGTCGACGTTGCTGCCGCCGTACGCCTTGATCTTTCCGGCCGCGACGAGGTACGCGAACGTGTCGACCGTTTCAGCGACCGGTGTGCCGTGATCCATCGCGTGAGCGAGATAGAGGTCGACGGCTTCGACGCCGAGCCGCTCGAGGCTCGTCTCGATCTGCCGCGTGATCCGTTCAGGCGAGAGCCCGCTGTCGCCGCCGTCTCGCATCGGGTTGAAGGTCTTCGTCGTCAGGACGATCCGGTCACGCACGTCCGCGCCCTTCGTGCGGAGCCAAGTGCCGAGGTATGACTCGCTGCGGCCGCCCCCGTACGCGTCGGCCGTGTCGTAGGTCGTGATCCCGGCTTCCCAGGCGGCGTCGAGCAGGGCGTGCGCCTCGCCTTCCGTTTCGCCCGCGCCGAAGAAGGCGGGCGACGAGCCTATCCCGCCGAAGTTGCCGCAGCCGAGAATGATGCGCGAGACGTCGACGCCGCTACGGCCGAGCGCACGGTGCTCCATGCGGGGAGGTTAGTGCGCTGTGGCTCGCTGTCGTGCGCTGACGGCGCGTTTCAGCATCTGGAGCGCCTCTTGGGTGTGTCCCTCTTCTTCGAGCACGGCGCCGAGCCGCTCATAGACGTCGCCCACATACGGATTCGGCTCCCGCTCGAGCAGCTCGACGGCGAGCTCCCAGATCTCGCGCGCTCGGGCGGTGTCGCCGAGCTGTCGATGGACGTCGCCGAGCACGGTGAACGCGCGGCCCGCGTCGTCCGGCTCGGCGTCGGCCAGCAAGGCCTGGACGCTCATCGCGGCGGCTCCCGCCTCGTCGTTCCGCTCGAGCAGGACGAGCGCTCGGGCCTCCTCGATCCGGAACTTCGCGATCTCGACGGGGCTGACGTCCTTGCCGAGGAGGGCCAGCCCGCGCTCGACGTGGTCGAGCGCCTCCTCACCTCGGCTGCGCTCGACGGCGATGAAGGCAAGCAGCTGGTGAGCGCGGGCGGTGTTGTAGACGTCCTCGCCGAGCTCGAGCAGCTCCAGCGTCTTGCGTGCGAAGCGGGCGGCGGCGTCCTGGTCGCCCTTGAGTGTGTGCAGGCGCGACTGTGACCAGTAGATCCTTGCCCGCTCTGCAGGCTCGACGGTCTTCTCGCTCCGCGCGAGCGCGCCGCCGAGCAGCTCCCCTGCGCGGCCGTAGCCGCCGCTGTCGATGAGCGCGTTCGCAAGCCAGATCTCACAGCGGGTCTGAGCGACGAGGTCTCCTGCCGCCGCGGCGTCGCCGGCCCCGCGCTCGAAGACGGCGATCGCCGACTCGAGCTCGCCCGTCGCCGCGTGCGCCTTCCCGAGCGTCTCGACGAGTCCGGGCAACGACGACGCGAGCTCGGGCGCGATCCTGAACGCCTCCTCGATCGAGTCGACCGCTTGAGCTGCGTCACCCAGACGGAGAGCCAGCCGACCGAGTCCGCCCAGCGCTTCGCCCCGCGCCCGCGGATCGGAGCTCGTCTTCAGCGCGCGCTCGTACAAGCCCTGCGCGGTCTCGAGGTCGTCGAGCCGTAACGCAACGTCGGCCTCGACGAGCTCGGCGGAACGAGGACGTTCGCGAGCGACACCGGTGGCGAGGTACTCCTCGTCGGCGCCGAGCTTCGCCGCGATCTTGCGGAGCAACTGGAGCGAGGCGACTCGCTGCCCGGCTTCGAGTCGCGAGATGTAGGCGGCCGAGCACCCAGGAAAAGCGAGCTGACGCTGGCTGAGTCCGGCGGCGAGACGCGCTTCCTTCAACCGCCCTCCCGCTGCTGCGGCGTCGTCGACGTGGGAGTGGTAGTGCGAGGGGGTCGTCATCAGACAGCGAATTCTGTTGTCAGAAGGAAGACTCTCAGATAACGAAAGGAGGTGTCTATGCGGATTCGTCTCCTCATGGTCGTGAGCGCGCTGATTGCTGCGCTTGCCGGCTCTGGCCCCAACTGGCCGGGATAATCCTACTGTAGTGCGGAAACGGCGCGATAGCCAGCCGTTCCCGCACCTCTGGCGCGCCGTCAACGTCTGACAAGTATCAACCGATCGAGGCCAGGTTGCGGTCGTCGGCGAAGTCGAGAAGCGCGAGCGAGTCGCGGGCGTAGCGCGCCGCGCCGGCTCTGTCGCCCGCCTCCTGGAGTGAGCGAGAGTGCGCCCAGAGCACGCGTGCTCGCTCGGCAGCATCGACGAGGCCGCCGGTTGGCCTGCCGGCTTCCGTCCGGCGCGGTTCGCCGCTCAGACGTCGCTCGACCTCGGCCTCGACGCGCTCGGGCGGGTCGGGCTCGATTCGCTCGACGCCGGTCGCGAGGTAGTGCTCGTCGGCGCCGAGTTTCTCGGCGAGCTTCCGCAAGAGCTGGAGCGACGGCACACGGTCGCCGGCCTCGAGGCGCGAGACGTACGCCGCCGAGCAGCCCGTGAAGGCAAGCCCGCGCTGGGAGAGGCCCGCGGCGATGCGGGCCTCCTTGAGCCGCCGACCGACCGCCGCAGGGTCGTCGACGTGCGAGTGGTAGTGCGGTGCAGTCATCGCGAGCCGCAAAGTCGCGAGTCAAGACAGCCGCAGACGCCTTCCGCAGGCGAAGCGGACCGGCGCTGAAAGTGTCGAGGCTCTACGTCTTCGAGTGGCTTCACCCCCGGAGTCGATCTCGCGCGGCTGGTCGTCACCGCTTCCGGCGAGCATAACCCGTTCGTGAACGAGAAGCGCCCCACCGTAGCGGGGCGCTTCTCCGAACCACGTGTCGCGGGTTCCGTCTAGCTGCAGCCGGTGTTCGTGCCGCAGTCGCGGCACGTGTAGCAACTCCCGGTGCGCACCATGCTGCCGCCGCACTTGGCGCACTCGACCGCGTCGTCCCACGTGTTGAAGAGGGCGGTCTGGCCGCGGGGCGGCGCCTCGTGCACCGGCTCGGCCGCCTCGCCGGCGGCGTAGGCCTGCGCGAGCCGCGCCTTCACCTCGGGAGTCAAGATTCCCGCCTCCTCCTGCTGCTCGGAGGTGAGGAACTTCTTCCCCATCCAGCGGAAGATGTAGTCGACGATCGACTTCGCGACCCGGATGTCGGCGTCGTTCGTGAGCCCGCTCGGCTCGAAGCGCATGTGGCTGAACTTCGAGACGTACACCTCGAGCGGCACGCCGTACTGGAGCCCGAGGCTGACGGAGATCATGAACGAGTTCATGAGGCCGGCAAGCGTCGTGCCCTCCTTGGCGATGTCGACGAAGATGTCACCCGGCGTGCCGTCCTCGAACAGTCCGACGTGGATGTACCCCTCGTAGTCGCCGACGCGGAACTTGCGGCCGACCTCGTTGCGATCCTCCGGCACTCGACGTCGCTTGGGCTGCGCGAGCTGCACGACCGGCGCGAGGGCCGGGATCGGGGCGAGGCTCTTGTCGGCCGACCCGGACAGAGGCTGCGCCACCTTGCAGTTGTCGCGGTAGATCGCGATCGCCTTGACCCCGAGCTGCCACGACTCGACGAGCAGCTGCGACACGTCCTCGACCGTTGCCTCCTCGGGCAGGTTGACCGTCTTCGAGATCGCGCCCGAGATGAACGGCTGCACCGCTCCCATCATCTTCACGTGACCCATGTAGTGGATCGCGCGTTCGCCGATGGCGCAGTCGAAGACCGGGTAGTGCTCGCTCCTGATGGACGGGGCGCCGATGATCGTGTTGCGCTCGTCGATGAACGCCACGACCTCCTCGACCTCACTCGGCGCGTAACCGAGCTTGTCGAGCGCCATCGGCACGGTCTTGTTCACGATCGTGATCTCGCCGCCGCCGACCAGCTTCTTCGACTTGACGAGCGAGAAGTCGGGTTCGACGCCGGTGGTGTCGCAGTCCATCATGAAGCTGATCGTTCCGGTCGGCGCGAGCACGGTCGCCTGCGCGTTCCGGTAGCCGTGCACCTCGCCCTTGTCGAGCGCGTCGTCCCAGGCCTGGCGCGCGGCCGTGAGCAGATCCTCCGGCACCGAGTCGGAGTCCTGGATGTTCCCGACCGCGGCGCGGTGCTTCGCGATCACGCCGATCATCGCCGCCGCGTTCGGGCGGTAGCCGGCGAACGAACCCATCCGCTGGGCGA
>JALYRA010000051.1 GCA_030855545.1 Actinomycetota bacterium
TGGCGCTGATGATCGAGGGACAGGAAGGTGTCTCGTGGGAGGACTGGCTCTCGCTCGCGCAGGCGTGCGAGGAGTACGGCGTCGAGGCGCTTTTCCGCTCCGACCACTATCTCTCCCCGACCGATCCCGGCCGCGCAGCCCTCGACGCGTGGGCGGTGCTCCCGGCGCTCGCTGCGAGGACGGAGCGGATCGAGCTCGGAACGCTCGTCTCCCCTGTGACCTTCCGCCCCGCAGCGGTCCTCGCGAACGCGTCGATGACGACGCACGAGATCTCCGGTGCCCGCGTCTCGCTTGGCATGGGCACCGGCTGGATGGAGGCCGAGCACGAGGCGTTCGGCTTCCCGTTCCCGCCGATGAAGGAGCGGCTGTCGCTCTTCCGCGAGCAGATCGAGTCCGTCCGCGAGTTCTGGGGCGACGGCGTGCGTCCGCGTCTGATCGTCGGCGGCAGCGGCCTCTCCGGGACGGTCGACCCGGCCGCCCGGTTCGCGGACGAGTACAACACGGTGATGGCGACGCCGGCCGAGTGCGCCGAACGTCGCGAGAAGCTCGCACGCGCCTGCGAGCGCGAGGGCCGTGAGCCGATCCCCTTCTCGATGATGACCGCGTGCGCGATCGGTCGTGACGAGGCCGAGGCGCGTGAGCGAATCCGCCGCCGGCTCGACCGGGCCGGCCAGAGCGTCGACCCCGACGAGTACAGGACCCAGCGGGGAGACGTCGCCATCCTCGGCACGCTCGAAGAGGCGGCCGAGCGGCTACGCGCGTACGAGACCGCGGGGGTCGAACGCGTGATGCTGCAGCACCTCGACCACCAAGACCTGGCGATGGTCGAGCTGATCGGCCGCGAGCTCGCCCCGGCAGTCGCCTAGTAACAGTCTGTTACAAGGCTGTATCCGCACGGCTGCGCGCTTCCCGCGAGCCTAGTAACAGTCTGTTACTAGGCTTCGCACGCCGATTGTTCGAGTGCGGCTGATGTGATCGCGGTCTACGAGCGCGGCGCGGCGAAGGCGTTCTCGGGCTCGTAGTCCACTAGCTCGAGGTAGACCATCTCGGCGGCGTCGCCCTGGCGCATGCCGAGCTTGATGATCCGCGTATAGCCGCCGGGCCGATCGGCGAAGCGCGGCGCAACCTCGGCGAAGAGGTTGTGCACCACGTCCTGCGAGCGGAGCTCGGAGAGCGCCTTGCGCCGTGCGTGCAGGTCGCCGCGCTTGCCGAGCGTGATCATCTTCTCCGCGAACGGTTTGACGGCTTTGGCCTTCGCCTCGGTCGTCTGGATCCGCCCGTGGGTGATCAGCGCGCCCGCGAGGTTCGAGTAGAGCGCCTTCCGGTGCGCGGGATCGCGCCCCAGCTTCTTGCCTGCGCGGGCGTGCTTCATCCGGTTACTCGTCTCCCCGGAGCGAGAGCCCCTGAGTCGCGAGCGTCTCCTTGACCTCTTCGATCGACTTCTTGCCGAAGTTCGGGATCGCGGCGAGCTCGTTCTCCGACTTGGAGACCAGATCGCCGATCGTCTCGATGCCGACGCGCTTGAGGCAGTTGTACGAGCGCACGCCGAGCTCCAGCTCCTCGATCGGGAAGTTCTCCATCGCGCCGGCGCCACTCGCTGGGGCATCGCTGCCGCCCTGCTCGGCGTTGACCTCGTTGAAGCCCTCGATCCGGTCGAGATCGGTGAAGATCGCGAGCTGACGGATCAGGATCTCGGCCGCCTGCCCGATCGCGTCGCGCGGCTCGAGCGAGCCGTCGGTGGTCACGTCGAGGCGGAGCTTGTCGTAGTCGGTGCGCTGACCGACGCGCGCGGCCTCGACGTCGTAGGAGACGCGGCGGACCGGCGAGAAGATCGAGTCGATCGGAATGACGCCGATCGTCGTCTCGGGGCCACGGTTGAGCTCAGCCGGGACGTAGCCGCGACCGCGGCCGATCGTCAGCGTCATCTCGAGCTTGCCCTTGTCGGAGAGCTGCGCGAGCTCGAGGTCCGGGTTGAGGATCTCGAGGTCGGCGGGAGCCTGGATGTCGGCCGCGGTGACCGGGCCGGCGCCCTTCTTCGCGATGTGCACCTCGACCTCGGGCGACTCGCCGTGGAGGAGGCAGATCAGGTTCTTCAGGTTGAGGATGATGTCGGTCACGTCCTCACGCACGCCCGGAAGCGTGGTGAACTCGTGCGCGACGCCCTCGATCTTGACGGCGGTAACGGCGGCGCCCTCCAGCGAGGAGAGCAGCACTCGGCGCAGCGAGTTGCCGAACGTGTAGCCGAAGCCGCGGTCGAGCGGCTCGATCACGAAGATACCGCGGTTCTCGTTGATCTCCTCGTGGACGATCCGCGGAGTCTGGAAGTCCATCAGGCTGGTACGTGTAGCCAAAACGATCCTTTCGCTTTTTACTTGGAGTAGAGCTCGACGATCAGGGATTCCTGGACCGGCGCATCGATCTCGGCGCGCTCGGGCCACTTCAGCACCTTGCCCGTTAGACCTTCGTGGTCTGCCTGGAGCCAGGGTGCGACGGAGGCGGTCAGGTCGGTGGCGTCGCGGATCGTCTGCTCCGCGGGGCTGCCGGACTTCATCGTGACGATGTCGTTCGGCTTCACGCCGAAGCTCGGGATGTTCACGCGGCGCCCGTTGACCTGAAAGTGGCCGTGGCGGACGAGCTGTCGCGCCTGGGCGCGCGAGCCGGCGAAACCGAGCCGGTAGACGACGTTGTCGAGACGCGTCTCGAGCATCCGGAGCAGGTTCTCGCCCGGCGCGCCCGTGCCGCGCGTCGCCTTCTCGTAGTAGTTGCGGAACTGCTTCTCGAGCAGGCCGTAATAGCGGCGCGCCTTCTGCTTCTCGCGCAGCTGCAGCAGGTACTCGCTCTGCTTGATCCGGCCGCGGCCGTGCTCGCCCGGCGGATAGGAGCGGCGCTCGATCGCGCACTTCTCCGTCAGGCAGCGCTCACCCTTGAGGAAGAGCTTCAGCCCCTCCCGGCGGCACATGCGGCACTTCGGCCCGACGTCTCTCGCCATTAGACGCGCCTCCGCTTCCGGGCGCGGACGCCGTTGTGGGCCTGCGGGGTGACGTCGCGGACGCCGAGGATCTCGAGACCCGCTGCCTGGAGCGAGCGGATCGCCGTCTCGCGGCCGGAGCCCGGGCCCTTGACGAAGACCTCGACCTTCTGGAGGCCGTGCTCCATCCCCTTGCGGGCGCACGAGTCGGCGGTGACCTGCGCGGCGAACGGAGTCGACTTGC
>JALYRA010000054.1 GCA_030855545.1 Actinomycetota bacterium
GGACAAGCCGCTCCGGTTCGTACCCAACGACGCGAAAGACGGCGATCTGGGCGATCCCTTTGACCGCCTCCTCGACGAGCCGCGACTTCCCGGAGCCAGGGTCGCCGACAATGACGGCCGCGCCCGAGCGGGCATCGAGCACGCGGCCGATCCGCGCGAGCTCGGCTTCGCGCCCGACGAAGACCGCGCTCATGCGCGAAGAGTAGGCGTTGACATGCGATAGTGCCGCCGTGGCGGGAATGCGGCCCGAGGACGTCTACCAGCTCACGGGGGTCTCGGACCCACGTCTGCGCCCCGGCGGCGAGGACGTCGCGTACGTCGTCTGGTCGATCGTCGAGGACGACAACGCCTATCACCAGTCGATCTGGCTCGCGAAGACCGACGGGTCAGGCGCGCCGAGACTGCTCACGAGCGGGAAGAACGACGCGCAACCGCGTTGGTCTCCGGACGGGCAGCAGCTCGCCTTCGTCTCGAAGCGCGGCGGCGAGAAGGCCCACCGCCAGCTCTACGTGATGCCGATGGGGGGCGGGGAGCCGAACTGCCTCACCGAGCTGAAAGAGGACGTCGGCGAGCCGGCCTGGTCGCCCGACGGGACGCGGCTCGTCTTCTCGGCGCGCGTGCCGCACGAGTCGTACGAGGAGGAGGACGAGGCGAAGCGCGCGCCGCGGCGGTTCACGCGCCTGCTCTTCAAGCTCGACTCGGTCGGCTGGACGGGTGACCGGCGCCGGCACCTCTACGTCGTCTCCGCCGACGGCTCGGCCGAGCCGAAGCAGATCACCGACGGCGACTTCGAGGACTCTCAGCCGACCTGGACGCCCGACGGGAAGCGCATCGCGTTCGCCTCCGCACGCGACGAGGACTGGGACATCAAGCTCAAGGGCGACGTCTACGTCGTGCCGGTCGACGGCGGCGAGCCGGAGCGACTCACCCCCAACGATGCCCACTACTACGCGCCGAGCTACTCGCCGGACGGAAAGCAGCTCGCGGTCAAATGGGATCCGGGCGGCTTTGACTTCCCGCGCCACACCCAGATCGGCGTGATGGACGCGTCGGGCGAGAACTTCCGGATCCTGACGGCGTCGCTCGACCGCACCTGCGACCCCTACCCGGAGATCCGCGAGCCGATCTGGGACGGCGGCTCGATCGTCTTCGCGATCGAGGATCGCGGCAACATCCACCTCTACCGCGTCTCACCCGACGGCGGCGAGCCGGAGCTCCAGGCGGGAGGCGACATCGTCCTGTCCGGCTACGACGCGCGCGACGGGCAGATCGTCCGCACCGGCTCGACTGCGCCGAACCTCGCCGAGCTCTACGCGGGCGACCGCCAGCTCACCGAGATCGGGAAGGGCTTCGCCGCGGGCCGCGAGCTCGTGCAACCGGAGCGTTTCATCGCCGTCTCGAAGGACGGCTCCGAGGTGGAGGCATGGCTCGCGCGGCCCGCCGGCTTGAAGGAGGGGGAGCGCTACCCCGTCCTGCTGAACATCCACGGCGGCCCGTTCACCCAGTACGGCAACGGCTTCTTCGACGAGACGCAGGTTTACGCGGGCGGCGGCTACGCGGTCCTCTACTCGAACCCCCGCGGCTCGTCCGGCTATTCGGAGGAGTGGGGCCGCGCGATCATGGGGCCGGGTGACCTCGGGCCGGGGTGGGGCACCGTCGACTACGAGGATCTGACGGCGGTCGTCGACACGGCGCTCGAGCGCTACGACTTCCTCGATCCCGAGCGGCTCGGGGTGATCGGCGGCTCGTACGGCGGCTACATGACGTCCTGGATCGTCTCGCACACGAGCCGCTTCAAGGCGGCGATCTCGGAGCGAGCGGTCAACAACCTCGTCTCGATGTACGGGTCGAGCGACGTCGGCTGGGTCTTCAAGGGCTACCACGGCGAGTTCGTCCACGACGCGGTCGACAAGTACCTCGAGATCTCCCCCTGGACGTACGCGAAGCAGATCGAGACGCCGCTGTTGATCCTCCACTCCGAGAACGACCTCCGCTGCAACATCGAGCAGGCCGAGCAGCTCTTCACGACGCTGCGGCTGCTGCAAAAGGAGGTGGAGCTCGTGCGCTTCCCCGCCGAGAGTCACGAGCTGACCCGGTCGGGGAACCCGGTGCACCGCGTGCAGCGCTTCGAGCTCGTGCTCGAGTGGTTCGACCGCTATTTGAAGTAGTGCGGTAGACCGCACCTGCGGTCTCGGGCACGCCGCCTTCTCCCCCTGCCTGAATCGGACATGTCCGGGGTCTGACCCCGGATCATATCCGGAACGGGCGTCGCTCAGGTAGAACTGCGCGCGTGGGCTTCACGATCTTCAACGTGGACGAGCTCGACTTCCAGCCCCGGCGCGAGGGCGATCCCCGACTCGCGGCCGAGCTCTCCGGCGCCATGACGCAGTCGCGCGCAAACATGTTCCGCTATCCGCCGGGCGCGGTCGGGCGCCGTCACATCGATCCGATCCAGGAAGAGGTGTTCGTCGTCCTCGACGGCACGCTCACGATCCACATGGGCGAGGGTGACGAGCCGGAGCGGCACGAGCTCGCGAAGGGCAGCGTCCTCGTCGTCCAGCCCGGAACGGCGCTTCAGCTCTCGAACCGCGGCGAGGAGGAACTGCGCCTGTTCATCGTCGGCGCTCCCCCCGAGCGCGGCGAGACCGTCTTCCTGGAGCCGATCGAGTGAGCGGCTTCGACGACGTGAGCCGGCTCGTCCCGCGGAACACGAACAGCTCGGGCTGGAAACCCTCCTCCTAGGCGGAAGAGAGGTCTCGGCCCTGAGGGAGCGGCCGAGACCGATGGTGCTCTAGGAGTGAGCCCTGTCCCGCAGGCGGGCATTCATGCCGAGGAAGAACGGCACGAGGAGGACGCCGAAGAGGACGTGAACGCCGAAGCTGAAGAGCTGCGAAGCGCCGGGAGCAGTGAATGCCTCCCAGACGTAATTGCCG
>JALYRA010000070.1 GCA_030855545.1 Actinomycetota bacterium
CGTCGCGTCGCGGGCTCGTCATTCGGCGGGATCAAGGGTCGTGACGAGGTGCCGCAGCTGATCGAGCGGTGGCTCGCCGGCGAGATCGACGTCGAGCCGTTTCTCTCGCACCGGCTGACGCTCGACGATGTGAACCGCGGCTTCGAGCTGATGGAAGCCCAGGACGGCATCCGCAGCGTGATTCGATTCGACTAGAGCTCGAGCACCATCTCGTGCTGACGTGCGGTGAGCGTGCCGCCGAGCGACTCGATCGCGACGTTGAAGACGTCGCCGGCCGGGCCGTTCAACCAGCTCAGTGAAGCCATCGGAGGCGGGAGCGCCTGCAGGATCTCGCTCGCCGCCCGCTCGTCCGCCGCGACGCCTTGCTGACGGCGAGACGCGCTCGCCCGCCCGCCGCACGACGATCGCCGCCCGATCGCTTTCGAGCCCTTCGACATCCTCGAGCCGGGCGACGGTCTCGTCGGCGCGCTGCCACGGCTCCCGCCACGAGCGTTCCGCGCGGATCCGTTCCTGGGCCTGCGCGGCCGTGACGGTGTGGACATTGTGTTTCTGAAACACAAGCTCTCCCAGCGACCACACCTCGAGCTCGCGGACGTGCTGGTAGCCGAGCTTCTCGTAGAGCTTGATTGCGGGCTCGTTCTGGACGAGCACTTCGAGCCAGATCCGCTCGAGGCCGAGTGCGCGCGCTTTCTGTTCGGCGGCGCGCATCAGCCGCTCGCCGATCCCCTCTCCGCGCCGCGGCGCGACAACGCCGACGCCGCCGATCCACCCATCCTCGCCGCGGACGCCGAGGTTCACGAGCCCTACCGGCTCGTCGCCGTCGACCGCGACCTGCGATGCGTCGAGGTCGAGGTCCCACGAGCTCGCCATGAACGCGAACGTCGGCTCGTCGATCGCGACGGGCATGAAGTAGCCCTCGTAGCCCGCCGTGAAGAGCGCAGCGAGGTCTGCGTGGGAGCGGCCCGAGGCCGATTCGAGTCTCATCCGTGGCGGACGACGAGCGTCTCGCCTTCTGCGAGCTCGACCTCGACGCGGCCCGGTCCGCGGCCGACGATGCGCTCCGAGCTCGGGGCCGACAGCCGGCCGAGGACGGGGACGAGGAACCACGCGAGCACGGTCAGGATCCCGAGCGTGCCGAGCGCCTTCCCCCAATTGTCGCCGTCCGGGTCCGCGTGGATCGCCCAGACAAACACGATCGCGGCCGTGACGGTCAGCCCCGCGCTCGTCCAGTAGAGCCAGTCGAAGCGCCGGTGCAGCAGGCGGGCTGTCGCAAGCATCAGCGCCGCCACGAGCACCGTGATCGTGTCGAGCGTCCAGCTCTCCTCGTCGAACTGCGTCCAGACCTGCCAGGTGAGAATCCCGAAGCCGACGACGCCGACGCCAGCCACGCCCCAGCCGAGCGGCACGAGCTCGCGGCGCTCGATCAGCGCCAATCCGGACAGCATGGCCGAGCCGGCGAGGAAGGCCGCGGCGAGGGTGCCGAGGATCCTGCCGTCGTTCTCCGTGAACTCGCCCCGCAGGAGGGCGACGATCGAGACCAGCGCGGCGACCCCGAGCAGGGCCGCTGCGCCGATCCAGAAGAAGCGCCTCACGCCTTGGCCTTCTCGACGGCGTTCTGGGCGATGAATCGAATCAACGGCCCGAGCTGGTGCAAACCCGCATGGCTCCACGACCTACGCACTCGAGAAGGATGCCAAATCCACGCGCGACGTAGACAGGCGCATCTTCAGAGACTTCCGAAAAGCTCACCCCAACTAGGTGATTCGCCAGAGTGATGCGTGCCGCTGCGTGCGACGTCGGTCGAGAAGAGCTCCGGGCGCGGCGTAATCCCTACCCGCGGCAGGTCGAGCCGGTCGGCGTCCCAGCAGGCGCCGACGGTTGGACTGGTGGATACGGTTCCGTCTGCGTGCTCGGCGCAGCCGTGCAGGAGCAACTCGAGCTGCGACGCTTCGATCCCGAGTAGCCCTTCCGCGTGCAACTCGCCGGCGAACGCCGCTGCCCGCCGTCCGTGCTCCGGGTCGTGGCCGTCGTTCAGGCGCATCGTGTCGTGCAGGAGCGCGAAGAGGAAGATGACCTCGGTGTCGGCGTCCTCGAGAGACTCGGCGATCCAGAGCCCGTTCGCGCCGACCGTGCGCCAGTGCACCTCTCCATGGATGTGCGAGGCGATGCCGGTGCTCCGTGCGCGCACCTCCGTGAGGAGCGGTTCGAGCGCGAACGGAGCCACGGACATCCGCTGATCCTCTCTCACCCGCGCCGGGACCGCGGAACCGCACTCGCCTGCGGGACGCGCTCGCCGATCTCGACGCGACCGCTCTCACCGACGAGGGAGCGCTTCCCGCCGAGAGCTTCTTCACGCCGTCCGGCCACATCGACGTGCACGTCCCGGTTTCGCGAGTTACGCCGAGCTGCGCCGGCTTCGCGGTGATGCGCTCGTCGGAGGGCGAGACGCAGTTCGCGCTCCTGTATCTGGTCTTCGCCACGGTCGCGCTCTTCCTCTGCGTACTGGTCGTCGTCCAGCGCTGGACAGCGT
>JALYRA010000076.1 GCA_030855545.1 Actinomycetota bacterium
CGGAGCTCGTCTCCGTCTCGACGACCTTCACGTTGATCGAGCCGTCGGCGGTCGAGATGACACTGAGCGCGTAGCCGTTGTCGACGGAGACATCGATCGCCTTGTCGAGGTCTGCGATCGAGGCGACATCGCCCTCGACGATCCGGTGGGTGATCACGAAGTCGGCGGCGGCGGCGCCGTAATCGGCCCGCAGGCGGGCGTGCCAGCCGTCGAATTCGGAGAGGGCGCGCATGAAGCGGCCCCAGCGCGCCTCGGTCAGCTTGACCGCCTCACCGGTTCGCGATCCGATCTCGAGCTCGCCGACGCGCTCGCGTACGAGCAGCTCCTCCAGCTGGGAGTCTTTCTCGAAGTAGAACTCCTGGTTGCCGAGCTTGACCTTGTAGAGCGGCGGCACGGCGATGTAGATGTGGCCGCGCTCGATCAGCTCCGGCATCTGGCGGTAGAGGAACGTGAGGATCAGCGTGCGAATGTGCGAGCCGTCGACGTCGGCGTCCGTCATCACGATCACACGGTGGTAGCGCAGCTTCGCGATGTCGAACTCCTCGCCGATCGAGGTGCCGATGGCGGTGATCATCGCCTGGATCTCGTTGTTCGAGAGCACCTTGTTGATCCGGTTCTTCTCCGAGTTGATGATCTTTCCGCGCAGGGGCAGGATCGCTTGATAGGTGCGGTCGCGGCCCATCTTGGCCGAGCCGCCTGCGGAGTCGCCCTCGACGATGAAGAGCTCTGCCGACTCGGGATCCTTGATCGAGCAGTCCGCGAGCTTGCCCGGCAGCGACATGCTCTCGAGCGCGCTCTTGCGCCGCGTCAGCTCGCGCGCCTTGCGCGCGGCCTGCCTCGCGCGTGCGGCGGAGATGGTCTTCGTGATGATCTGCCGCGCGTCCTGCGGGCTCTCCTCGAGGAACTCGGCGAGCTTCTGGTTGACGACCTGCTTGACGAGGCTCTCGATCGGCGGATTGCCGAGCTTCGTCTTCGTCTGGCCCTCGAACTGTGGGTTCCGCAGCTTGACGGAGATGACGGCGGCGAGCCCTTCGCGCACGTCTTCGCCCTCGAGGTTGTCCTCCTTCTCCTTCAGCAGGCCCTTCTCGCGCGCGTACCGGTTGATCGTCCCGGTGAGCGCGGCGCGGAAGCCCGACAGGTGCGTGCCGCCTTCGTGCGTGTTGATGTTGTTGGCGAACGAGAACACAGACTCGACGTAGGACGTGTTCCACTGCATCGCGACCTCGACGGCGCCGTCGTCGTTCTCGCCCTCGAAGTAGACGATGTGCTTGTGCACCGGATCCTTGGCGTCGTTGACGTACGCGACGAAGTCCTTGATCCCACCCTCGGCGTAGAACTCGTGCTTCTCCTCGCCCTCGCGCTCGTCGCAGAGGATGATGCGCAGGCCGCGCGTCAGGAACGCGGTCTCGCGGAGGCGCTGGACGAGCGTCGAGATCGAGAAGTCGACCTCCTCGAAGATCTCGCCGTCGGGGAGGAACGAGATCGTCGTGCCCGTGACGGAGGCATCGGCGTCGGGCACGATCTCGACGTCACCCTGCGGGATCCCGCGCTCGAACTCCTGCCGGTAGAGCTTGCCGTCGCGGCGCACCTCTGCGACGAGCCGCTCGGAAAGCGCGTTGACGACGGAGAGGCCGACGCCGTGGAGGCCGCCGGAGACCTTGTAGCCGTCGCCGCCGAACTTGCCGCCGGCGTGGAGCTTCGTCAGGACGACCGTCATCGCGGACAGCCCCTGCTCCTCGATCATGTCCACCGGAATGCCACGACCGCGGTCGACGACCGTGACCGAGTTGTCCGGATGGAGCGTCACCTCGACGCTGTCGTTGTGCCCCGCGAGCGCCTCGTCGACGGCGTTGTCGACGACTTCGTAGACGAGGTGGTGAAGGCCGCGCGGGCCGGTCGAGCCGATGTACATACCCGGCCGCAACCGAACGGGCTCGAGGCCCTCCAGGACGGTGATGTCTTTTGCGGTATAGGCTGTTTCGGCCATTAAAAAAGCCCTGCAAATCGGAACTTTGCGGGCAAAGGGAAGTGTATCAGAAACCCCGGCTGTCGGGGCTCTCCGCGGCACTTCCGGCAAGGCTCGCGGCGGCCGCTCTCGCGACATACTCGCGCAGTTCCTCGTCCTCGATCCCGGCGGCGATCTCGGCCGCCGCGACCTGGTGCTCGGGGGTGGGCTCAGGGCGGGCGGGACCGCGTGCGGCGGCCGCGTCGACCTCTGGCTCAGGCACCGGTCCAGGAGCGAACTTCAAGGCCGACGGAGTCGCGTCGCCGAGCTCCGGACGGAGCTGCTCGAGGATCGTCGAGGTCAGCCGGCCGAGCTCGAACGCCCACGTCGAGGAGACCGTGTTGACGTGCAACGCGCCGTCCCGGGCAAGCCGCGCCGGCCACGCGTTCCGGGCCACCGTCTCGCCCACCGCCACCGGCCAGGCCTGCACGATCGCCACGATGTCTCCGTCGACAGGGCCGAAGCGGCCGAGCTCGCGGCGGACGTTCCGACCCAGCTGCTCCATCAGCGGACTCTCACGGCGCCAGGGGTGACCTCGAGCAGCTGGGCCGGCTCGAACGGGAGCGCGTCGGCGCCAGTGGCGGTCACGACGGCCTGCCCGACTCGACCGATCCGCTCAACGAGGATCCGGCGGCGGTCGGCGTCGAGCTCCGAGAGCACGTCGTCCAGCAAGACGAGCGGCGGCGTGCCGCGTTCAGCAGCGATCACCTCCGCCTCGGCGAGCAAGAGCGACAGCACCGCGAGCCGCTGCTCGCCCTGCGAGCCGAACGTGCGCAGCTCGCGGTCACCCGACCGGATCGTGACGTCGTCGAGGTGCGGACCGAGGCCGGTGACGCCGCGGTCGAGATCACGCTCGAGCCGAGCCTCGAGCGTCTCGATCGTCGGCGGCTCACCCGTGTAGTCGAGGGCCGCGTCGGGGAGACCGAGCTCGCCCGCGCGCTCCGCGAACGCCGGCGCGAGCACCGCGATCGCCTGCTGCCGCGATGCGACCAGCTGTGCTCCGAGCGTTGCGACCTGAGCAGTCCAGGGAGCAACA
>JALYRA010000093.1 GCA_030855545.1 Actinomycetota bacterium
GCACGCGGCCGCGGCGGCCCGCAGGCGATGACGGCGCGCGAGGCGTTCCGGCTCGGCACGCGCGGCGGGGCGGCTGTGCTCGGGCGGGACGACATCGGCGCGATCGCACCGGGCATGTGCGCCGACCTCGCAGTGTGGGCGACGGACGGGCTCGAGCTCGCAGGCGCCGCCGATCCGGTCGCCGGGATCGTCTTCGCCGGCGCGCACCGGGTCGACCGGCTCTACGTCGGCGGCGAGCTCGTCGTCCAGGGCGGCGCGCTCGTTCGGGCGGACGAGGCGGAGATCGCTCGCGCGCACCGGGTGCAGTCGCGTAGATTCGCTCAGTGACCTCGCTGTCGACTCACGTTCTCGATACCGGAGCAGGGAGTCCGGCTGAGGGCGTGCTGATCGTTCTCTACCGCGGCGACATGTTCGTGGCCGAGACCCGGACGGACGAGGACGGGCGCGCGCGGCTCGCCGACGACCTCGATCCCGGCACCTACCGGCTCGTCTTCCACCCACCGTCGCCGTTCTTCAAGCGGGTCGAGCTCGAGGTGGAGCTCGACGACGGCCACTACCACGTGCCACTCCTCGTCTCCCCCTACTCGTGCGCGAGCTACCGCGGCAGCTGAACATCGACGAGCTGGCGCCGCTGTTCTCGGGCCGCACCCGCCTCGTGGACGAGCTCGCCGAACGTGACGGTCCGCTCGGCGTTGCCGATGAGGTGGCGCTCGCGCTGCCCGAGCTCGACCGTGTCGCGGCGCTCGCGACCCACCCGCGGATCGGCGAGCCTTCGGAGGAGCAGCGCGGCGCCGAGCCCGAGGTGCTCGAGGAGCTGGCGCATCTGAACGACGAGTACAAGCGGCGGTTCGGCTTCGAGTTCGTCGTCTTCGTCGACGGGAGGACGCGCGCCGAGCTGCTGCCGGTGCTCCGCGAGCGGTTGGAGCGCAGCCGTGACGAGGAGCTCGAGACGGGGCTGCGCGAGCTCTGCGCGATCGCGAGAGACCGGTGGACGCGGACTACCTGAGAGACGTCGCCGACCTCGTCCTGCGGCTGCTCCACGTCGTCGCCGGGATCGCGTGGATCGGCGCGTCGTTCTACTTCATCCGGCTCGACCTCGGCCTGCGCGCGCCGGAGGAGCCGAAGGAGGGAGTTGCCGGCGAGTACTGGGGCGTTCACGGCGGCGGCTTCTACCACTCGCAGAAGTACAAAGTCGCGCCGCCGAGGCTGCCGGAGCACCTGCACTGGTTCAAGTGGGAGGCGTACACGACCTGGCTCTCGGGCTTCGCGCTCCTCATCCTCCTCTACTGGCTCGATGCCGACGAGCGGCTCGTCGACCCGGCGGTCGCGGATCTAGGAAGCTGGGAGGCGATCGGCTACTCCGCGGCCGGGCTCGCGCTCGCGTGGCTCCTGTACGACGCCGCGTGCCGCTTCCTGCGGGACGATCGCCTTGTCGCCGTCGCGGTCGCGGTGCTCGTGACGGTCTCCTCCTTCGCCGCGGGCGAGCTCTTCGCGGCCCGGGCGTCCTTCCTCCAGGTCGGCGCGATGCTGGGGACGATCATGGCCGCGAACGTCTTCTTCGTGATCATCCCGGCGCACCGGGAGCTCGTCCGGGCGAAGCAGCAGGGCCGCGAGCCTGATCCGGTGCCTGGCCTGCGCGCCAAGCAACGCTCCGTGCACAACAATTACCTGACGCTGCCGGTCGTCTTCACGATGCTCGCCGGCCACTTCCCGCTCGCGTTCGGGCAGGGTCAGGCGTGGCTCGTGCTGCTGGCGATCTTCGCGATCGTCGCCGCGATCCGGCACTTCTTCAATCTCTGGCACACGGGGCGGCGCCAGTGGTGGATCCTCGGGCTGGCTGCTGCCGGCGCCGTGGCGCTCGCGATCGTGCTCGCTCCTGAGGTCGTGCAGACAACGGTGGCCCCGCCCTCCGACGGCGAGGCGGCCGCGATCGTCGCGCAGCGGTGCGCCAGCTGCCATTCGGGGATTACCGCGCCGCTCGGTGTCCGGCTCGCCGGGATCGGGCAGATCAAGCAATGGACCCGGGAGATCGAGGCTCAGGTGAGGTCAGGCGCGATGCCGCCCGGCAACTTCACGGGCATGACGGACACGGAGCGCGAGCAGATCGTCGCGTGGGCCGCCGCAGCCGGGTAGGTTCCCCGGGATGCTCGAGATCACCGCAGCCGGCATGCGCTTCGTTGCCCGCTGGGAGGACGAGCTGGCGCCGAAGACCGTCGCCGCGTTCAAGGCGATGCTGCCGCTCGACGACCGGATCATCCACTGCCGTTGGAGCGGCGAGTCGAACTGGATTCCCTGGGGCGACCGCG
>JALYRA010000138.1 GCA_030855545.1 Actinomycetota bacterium
TCCCTGCTCATGGGCCGCACGCAACCGCGTTTCGTCGCCGACGTCCTCGAGCACGACCGCGCCCTCGACGTCGACCGACCCCTCGAGTGCGAGCTCGGGGACGCGACGGCCGGTGGCTCCGAACCAACGCTCCCTCACAGCTCGACCGACGCCCCGGGCTGGGGTGCGAGGATCTCGACACCGGGAGCGAGCTCGCGCAGCTTCTCGGGCGTACCGGTAAGCACTGGAAACGTGCCGTAGTGGCTCGGGACGCAGCGCTTCGCACCGAGCAGCTCGAGCGCGACAGCCGCCTCACGCGGCCCCATCGTGTAGTGGTCGCCGATCGGCAGCACGACGATGTCCGGCTCGTAGATGCGCGCGATCAGCGCCATGTCGCCGAAGACGTTCGTGTCGCCGGCGAAGTAGATCGTGAAGCCGTCCTCGAGCTCGACGACGAGGCCGCACGCCTCGCCCGCATACGTCCCGTCGTTCGTGCTGGAGGAGTGCTGCGCGTGCGTGAGCGTTACGTTGATCCCGTCGAGCACGACGGTGCCGCCCTTGTTCGGATCCCGTACCGACTCGACGCCCTGCCCCTGCAGCCAGTCGGCCAGCTCGACCGGCGCCACAACGGTGCAGCCGAACTTCGCGGCCAGCGCGACCGTGTCGCCGTAGTGATCTCCGTGGCCGTGCGTGACGAGGATCGCGTCGATCCGCTCCGGCTCCTGCTCGCCGGCCGGGCACTTCGGGTTGCCGGTCAGGAAGGGATCGATGTAGATGCGCTTGCCGCCCGGGGTGTCGATGCGAAAGGTTGCATGCCCGAGCCAGGTGAGTGTTGTCGTCATACGGAGAATCTAGAGGACCATCCGACGGCGCGGCGAACATCGTCGCATGACTCTCCGCCTTGCCTCCGTCAGCCTCGTGCTCGGTGCCGCACTCGCGGACGCCGCCGGTCACCACGCCCTCGCCTACTACGCCCTCGTGACCGCCGTGCCGGTCGTCGCCGTCGCGGCGCTGGCGGGCCTCGGCGACGTCCTTGACGGCTCGGCTGCGGAGCCCCACGATCGCGGCATCGCTCTCCTGTCCGCCCTTGCGCTCCCGGTTGTCCTGCTGGCGACGGCGGTGCGCGCGCCGCTCGTGTCGGAAGGGCCGCCGCCCGCGATCGGGATCACCGCGGTCGTGATCGCGCTCGTGCTCTTCGCCGCCCAGGACCTCGTCACCGCGACGACAGCCATGCCGGCGTTCCGCGCGGTCAGCCGCGCCAAGTAACACTTTGTTACTTGGCTAGAAGGGCAGGCTCGCGGCCGCGTCGCGCGCGAGGTCGATCAGCGGCTGGACGAAGAAGAACGAGCCGACCGTGACGGCGACCGATAGCGCGACTGCTGTCTGCAGGAGCGGATCTCGCGGCGGCGAGCCGCCCACAATCGCCGGGCGGAGCTCGGCGGCCGGCCGCAGGTAGAGGGCGCGGATGACGCCGAGGTAGTAGTAGAGCGAGATCGCCGTCCCGATCACACCGGCGACGACGAGCCACCACAAGCCGGACTCGTAGGCGGCGGAGAAGACATAAAACTTGCCGATCAGGCCGCCGGTCAGCGGCATGCCCATGAAGCCGAGCATGAAGACCCACATCGCAGCGCCGAGAAACGGTCGCTCCCAGCCGAGCCCGCCGAGATTGTCGAGCGTCACCGGCGCCTGCAGCTCGCGCTCGCGCGCGGCGACGACCGCGAAGGCGCCGATCGACATGGCGGCGTACGGGATCAGGTAGTAGAGGAGCGCCCGGCCGCCGAGCTCGCTGTTCGCGGCGACCGCGATCAGCATGAAACCCGCATGCGAGACGGACGAGTACGCGAGCAGCCGCTTTACATCCCGCTGCACGAGCGCCGCCAGGTTGCCGACGGCGAGCGAGACAATCGCGATCACCGCGATCGCGACGGTCCAGAGACGCTCCTCGTCCGGGAAGGCGACGACGAGGATCCGGAGGGTGAGGACGAGCGCTGCGACCTTCGTCGCCGCGGCCATGAACGCGGTCACCGAGGTTGGCGCGCCCTGGTAGACGTCAGGCGTCCACATGTGGAACGGCGCCGCCGAGGCCTTGAACGCGAGCCCGGCGACGATCATCGCGAGCCCGGCGAGCAGCAGGACGTCGTCGCCCGTGTTCGCTGACGCGATCTGCGCGAAGCCGAGCTCGCCGGTGGCGCCGTAGACGAGCGCCGACCCGAAGAGGAGGATCGTCGAGCCGAAGCTTCCCACGATCAGGTACTTGAGTCCCGACTCGAGCGACGCTTCGCGGTGGGTGTCGAGTGCACAGAGGATGTAGAGCGCGATCGAGAACCACTCGAGCCCGAGAAAGAGCGTCATCAGGTTGCCGGCGGTGACGAAGAAGGCCATTCCCGCCCCCGCGGCGGCGAGCAGCGCGTAGTACTCACCGGCGTGGTCGCGCCGCTTCTCGCCCCACGAGACGAGCACGGTGAGCGCGCCGGCGCCGGCGACGATGATCGCGGCCAGCGCGCCGAGCCGGTCGCGCGTGAACGACTCCGCGATCAAGCTGCGCCCCTGCTCGCTGCGGTCGAAGACGATCGCCGCGAAGACACCGGCGGTGACGAAGCCCGCGAGCGCCGCGAAGGCGGTGAACCCGCGCCGCAGCCAGAACGGTGCAAGCACGCTGCCGAGCAGGGCGACCCCGGAGGCGCCGAGGAGCGCCAGTGTCGGCGCGAGCGCGAGCCAGTCGACCTTGGGGGTGCTGATCATTCGGACGCCTCGACCGTGTCTGTGGGCGGGAACGAGCGCTCGGAGATCGACGCCGGCCAAGCCGAGAGGAAGAGCAGCAGCCCGACGAGCGGAACGAGCAACGCGAGCTCCGCCGGGCGGATGTCGAGCGCGTCGTCACGCACATCGGCGCCGCGAACGGTGTGCAGCACCGCCGAGATCAGCCGCAGGACGTACATCGCCGCCAGGACGATCGCGGCCGCACCGACGACCGCCCAGCCCCAGCCGACGCCGTAGACGCCGGCGAGGATCAGGAACTCACCCGCGAACGCGACTGACCCGGGTACGGCGAGCGCGACCACGCCGGTGATCATCAAGAGCGTCGCGAGCAGCGGGCGCCCGCGCGCCATCCCTCCGAGCGTGGCGAACGCGCTCGTGCCGGTGCGGAGCTCCAGCATCCCGGCGAGGAGGAAGAGCGTCGCGGAGACGAGCCCGTGCGCGATCGACTGGAGGATGGCGCCATTGATCCCGAGCTCGTTGAGCGAGAAGAGGCCGAGCACGATCAGCCCCATCTGCGCCAGCGACGAGTAGGCGGTGACCGAGCGCAGGTCGGGCGCTCGGAACGCGAGCAGCGACCCGTAGATGAGCCCGATCGTGGCGAAGGCGAGGATGTAGGGCTGGAAGTCCTCGACCGGCTCGGGAAACTTCTCGATCACGATCCGCAGAAGGCCGTAGACCGCGGCCTTCGAGACCACGCCGGAGAGGATCGCCGCGACCTCGGGCGGCGACTCGCGGTAGGCGTCGACGAGCCAGCCGTGGAAGGGGAAGATCGGCGCCTTGACCGCGAACGCTGCGAGGAAGCCGAGGAAGACCCACGGGTTGTCCGACACACCCGAGTCGACGAGCGAGAACGTCCCCTGCGAGAGCCCGAAGACGACGATCGACGCGAGCATCAAGAGCGAGCCGGCCATGGTGTAGATGACGAAGGTGACCGTCGCGCGCAGGCGCCGCGGGCCGCCCCAGACTCCGATCAGGACGTAGATCGGGATCAGCATCGCCTCGAAGAAGACGTAGAAGAGGAGGAGATCCTGGGCCGTGAAGACGCCGACGATCGCGCCCATCAGGAAGAGCAGCAGACCGTGGTAGCCGCGGCCTCGCTCACCACCGGCCCAGAGCGCGAAGCCGATCGCGGCGGCGGAGACGATGATCGTCAGGCCGGCGAGGAAGAGTGAGAAGCCGAAGAAGCCGACGTGGTAGGAGACGCCGAGGTCGCTGAACCAGTCCTGGCGGTTCTCGAGCTGGAGTCCCTGCGAGAAGTCGACCTGTCCGACTGCGACCGCGAAGAGGACGAGCTCCGCGAGCGCCGCCAGCAGCGCGAGCACGCCGGCCGCGCGGCCCGGGAGGGGCAGCATCCAGACGACCAGCGCAGCGACGAGCGGAAGAGCGATCAGCGCCGTTGTCATTGAACCGTGATGAAGACGACGACGAGGACTGCGACCGCGCCGGCGATCGCGAGAGCATAGGAGCGCAGGTAGCCGGTCTGCGCGTCGCCGACGGCGCCTCCCGCGCCCTGCGCACCGAGCGAGACGCCTTCGAGCGAGCCGCCGATGAGCGGCTCCTCGACGCCGCGCCGGAACGCCTTCGTCAGCAGGACGGCGGGACGGTAGAAGATCAGGTCGTAGAGCTCGTCGAACCAGAACTTGTGCTCGAGCGTGTCCTGAACGGCGGCGTTCCGCGGCACCGGCCTCGAGCGGGCGCCGTAGAGGAGCCACGCGACGCCGATGCCGAGCACGCCCACGGCGACGGCGAGCGCGCTCGCGATGTAGTCCTGCGTCACGGTCGGCTCGATCAGCGCCAGATGCTCACGCCCGAACGCGACCGGGTCGAGCCACTCGCCGAACGGGTGCCAGATCCCGGCGATCTGCACCCAGCCGCCGACGACAGCGAACCAGGTCAGCACTGCGACAGGCACCGTCATCGTCCACGGGCCCTCACCGGGGCCGTCGCCGTGCGTGTGCTCCTTGACGAGCGCCGACGGCTCGCCCAGAAAAACGATGAAGAAGAGCCGGAACGTGTAGATGCCGGTCAGAAGCGCGCCGGCGATACCCGCAACGAAGAGGATCTGGCCATAGGTGCCGGCGGCGAGCGCCGAGGCGAGGATCGAGTCCTTGGAGAAGAAGCCCGAAAGCGGTGGGATCCCGACGAGCGCAAGCGACCCGATCAAGAATGCGACGTACGTCCTCGGCATCACGTGCCTGAGGCCGCCCATCTTTCGGATGTCCTGCTCGTTCGCGAGGTGGTGGATGATGAGCCCGGCTGCCATGAAGAGCAGCGCCTTGAAGAAGGCGTGCGTCATCAGGTGGAACATCCCGTTTCCGTAGGCGCCGAGCCCCGCGCCGAGGAACATGTAGCCGATCTGCGACATCGTCGAATACGCGATCACGCGCTTGATGTCCGTCTGGACGAGCGCGACGAGACCGGCGACGAGCAACGTGGCTGCGCCGAGGCCGGCGGCGAGGTCGGAGATCGACGGCGCCAGCTCGAAGATGGGGTGGGCGCGGACGATCAGGTAGACGCCGGCCGTCACCATCGTCGCCGCGTGGATGAGCGCGGAGACCGGAGTCGGACCTTCCATCGCGTCGGGCAGCCACGTCTGGAGCGGGATCTGCGCCGACTTCGCAACCGCACCGCCGAGCAGGCCGAGCGCGACGAGGTTGACGAGCGTCTGCGACATCCCGCCGGCTCCTTCGAACGCCTCCTGGAAGTCGAGCGTGCCGGTCTGGTAGATCAGGACGAAGAAGCCGAGCGCCATCGTCGCGTCACCGAAGGCGTTCATGATGAACGCCTTCTTCGCCGCCGCAACGGCCTGGGGCCGCTCGTGCCAGAAGCCGATCAGAAGGTACGAGGCGAGGCCGACGAGACCCCAGCCGACGAGCAGGAGCAGGAAGTTGCCCCCCTGGACGAGCAGCAGCATCGAGAAGACGAAGAGCGACATGTAGGCGAAGTAGCGCCGCTCCTCCGGGTCACCCTCCATGTAGCCGATCGAGTAGAGGACGATCAGTCCGCCGACGCCGCTGACGATCAGCATCATCGTCACGGCGAGCGGATCGACGAGCAGCGAGAGACCGACGTCGAAGTTCCCGGTGGAGAGCCAGGTCCACGCCGTCGTGATCTCCTCCCGCTCCTCGTGTCCGCGGCCGAGTAGCCCCACGAACGACGCGACCGCGCCTCCGAACGCGGTGAAGACGGACGCGGTCGAGATCCAGCCTGCCGTACGGCGCGAGATCGACCCGCCGAGGAGCGTGATCGCAACCGCTCCCGCGAGCGGGGCGAGGAGACACAGCCAGGCGCCGGCGATCATCCGCGCAGCACTCGCATCCGGTCGACGTCGAGGTCGAGGCGGCGGCGGGCAATCGCGACGATCAGGCCGAGGCCGACGACGACCTCGGACGCGGCGACCGCCATCACCGCGAGCGCGAAGATCTGGCCGTCGTGGTTTCCGTACTGGCGCGCGAACGCGATCAGGGCGAGGTTCGCGGAGTTGAGCATGATCTCGAGCGAGAGCAGGACGATCAGCGGGCTGCGGCGGAGCAGCACGCCGGCGATCCCGATCGAGAACAGGAACGCCGACACGATCAGGTACCAGGAGACGTCAGGCCCCTGCACGGGCAGCCTCCTCCTCGTCCTCGGCGAGCGAGCGCGAGCCGAGCACGACCCCGCCGACGGCCGCGATCAGGAGCACGATCGAGGTGATCTCGAACGCGAGCAGGTGGTCGGTCAGGAAGAGCCGACCGATCTCGGCGGGGCTCCCGAACGATCGCCGCACGTCCTCCGCATCCGAGAGCCGGTCGCCCGCGGCCATCCCGATCACGACGACGACCTCGACGAGCAGCGCGGACGCGGCCACGATCGCCCCGATTCGCACCCAGGACGGCCCGCCCGAGAGCCGCGAGCCCTCGCTGCGGTCGCCCAGATAGGCGATCACGAAGAGGAACATCACCATCACAGCGCCTGCGTAGACGAGCACCTGCGCGGCGGCGAGGAACTCGGCCGAGGCGAGCAGGAAGAGGACGGCGAGCGAGCCGAGGTTCCCGATCAGCGCGAGCGCCGAGTAGAACGGATTGGTGAACGTGACGACGGCGAGGCCGGAGCCGAGGCACGCCGCGGCAGCGAGGAACCAGATCGCCCAGACGAGGAAGTTCCCCATCAGCTCTTCGAGCGGTACGCGGGGATGGGAGTGTCGTAGAGCTCGCGGTCGGCGACGGGGACGCGCTTCATCGGGTCGGCGAGGAGCATGTCCTTCGTGTAGATCAGGTCGTCGCGCGAGTACTCCGAGAGCTCGTACTCATTCCCGAGCGTGATCGCGTCGAACGGACACGCAAGCTCGCAGTAGCCGCAGAAGATGCAGCGGCTCATGTTGATCTCGTAGATCCGCGCGTACCGCTCGCCGGCCGAGACGCGGTTCTCGGCCGTGTTCTCGGCCGGGACAACGCGAATGCAGTCCGCCGGGCAGGCACCGGCGCAGAGCGAGCAGCCGACACACTTCTCGAGCCCGTTCTCGTGCAGGTGCAGCTTGTGCCGGCCGCGGAAGCGCGGGTAGACCGGGCGCTTGTACTCCGGGTACTGCTGCGTGATCGGCTTCTTGAAGATCTGCCGGAAGGTGACGCCGAAGCCCTTTGCGGTTCCGAGCGGCATTACAGCCAGACCACCAGGATCGCCGTGACGACCGCGTTGATCGTCGCCGCCGGCAGGAGGATCTTCCAGCCGAAACGCATCAGCTGGTCGTAGCGGAGCCGCGGCAAGGTCGTCCGCATCCAGATGAAGACGAACAGGAGCACGAGCAGCTTCAGCACGAACCAGATCGGGCCGAGTCCTTCGGGGCCGAAGCCGTGCCAGCCGCCGAGAAAGAGCGTCACTGCGAGCCCGGAGAGCGTGATCAAGTTGATGTACTCGCTCATCGTGAAGAGGCCGAAGCGCATCCCGCCGTACTCGGTGTGGTAGCCGGCGACGAGCTCCTGCTCGGCCTCGGGAAGGTCGAACGGCGCGCGGGCGGTCTCGGCGGTGCCGGCGAGCAGGAAGATGACGAAGCCGACGAACTGCGGGAAGAGGTACCACCAGTCGTCCTGCGCGACGACGATCTCGGTCAGCGACAGGGACTGCGCCATGATCACGACGCC
The DNA here is from genome assembly GCA_030855545.1 of Actinomycetota bacterium. GTDB lineage: Bacteria > Actinomycetota > Thermoleophilia > Gaiellales > Gaiellaceae > Gaiellasilicea. Next base: position 7,860 of record JALYRA010000138.1, read on the forward strand.
GAGGACGGACAGCGCGAGTGAGACCTCGTAGCTGACGAGCTGCGCGCACGTGCGCATCGACCCGAGCAGGGCGTACTTCGAGTCGGAGACCCAGCCGCCGACGATGAAGCCGTAGATCCCGATCGAGCCGATCGCGAAGATCAGAAGCAGGGCGATCGGAACGTCCGCGATCTGGCCGTCGACCTGGGTGCCGAAAATCTCCCAGCCCGGGCCGAACGGGATCACCGCGAAGGTCGAGAGCGCGGTGAAGGCGGCGACGAACGGGGACATGATGTAGAGGACGTCGACCGCGGAGCCCGGGAAGAAGCTCTCCTTTCGGATCAGCTTCATCAGGTCGGCGATCGGCTGCAGGAGCCCGAAGGGACCGGCCCGGTTGGGGCCGTAGCGCAGCTGCATCCGGCCCATCACCTTCCGCTCGGCGAGCGTCAGGTAGGCGAACGCGCCCAAGACGAGGTTGATGATGATCACCGACTTGATCACGCTCACCCACCACGGTTCGGTCATCCCTTCACCACCTCGACGTCGCGGTGGAGATCGGCGGCGTGCTCCTCGGCAACACGCGCGGTGCCTGCTGCGAGGGAGCGGCTGACGCGCGCGCGCAACTCGACCGACGTCCCGTTCGAGCGGACGCTGACCGTGTCGCCCGTGCCGATCTGGCGGCGCTCCGCGTCGTCGTGCGCGAGCTCGATCTCGGCCTCCGGCCGCTGGAACTGGAGCTCCGAGACCCGCTCGACCGCGGGACCGGAGAAGAGCGGCCGGTAGCGCCGAAGCTTCAGCGTGCCGAGGAAGTGCTCCGGCGGCGGCGCCTCGGCAGGCGGGAGCGGCGCCTCGGGAGCCGGCTCCGGCGCTTCGTAGGGCGTGCGCGCCGGGAGCGGCGCCTCCTCACCGACCTCGCCGAAGGACATGCCGCCGTACGTGCGGGCGGACAGCTCCTCGAAGAGGATCGCGGCGTGCGGCGAGAGCTCGACGTCGAACCGCTCGGCGAGCTTCGAGATCCAGGTGAGCTCGTCCGGGACGGGCGGGATCACGGATCGACGCAGCCGCTGAACGCGTCCCTCCAGGTTCACGTACGAACCGTCCCGCTCCAGATAGCTCGTGCCGGGCAGGACGAGATCGGCCCAGCCGACGGCGAGGCCATGGAACATCGTGATCGCGATCACGTGCTCCGCCTGCTCGGCGAGGGCGCGCACCGCCGGATCAGCCGCGGCCTCGTCGCCGGAGACGATCAGGAGCCCGATCGGCTCAGGATTCTCCTCGTCGCCGTCGCCGGCAGCAGCCCACGCGTCGGCGACACCGCGGCCGTTCGGCGTCGCGGGCAGATGGAATGCGGCGCTTCCGGGCTTACCGTCGAGGCCGAGCCGGTGTCCGAGCTCTGCGAGGCGCGCTCCACCGCCGCCGCCGCGGCCGGACCAGATCAAGGTCACGCGGTCGGCCGCTCGTACAGCATCCTCGAGCTCGCCGGGGAGCATGTGGCTCTGAGCGACGTGCTCCACTCGAGCGCCGTTCCGGCGCGCCAGCTTGATCCACAGCTCGACGATCGGAGCGCGGTCGGCGACCTGCTCGTCGCCGAGGACGACGACGACCTCCGCGTCTGCGATCGCCGAGAGCGGAGCGCGGAAGGCGTCGAGCGCGTGCGAGGTCGCCTCGGGCATCACCGCCGAGTGCGCGCCGAGCCCCAGGCGCAGCAGCTTCGCGAGCGCGTAGGCCTGCTCCACGGTTTCCGAGCCGGAGAGAGCCGTGACGATCCGTCCCTGCGCGCTGCGCAGCATCGCCTCGACGCGGTCGACCGCGTCGTCCCAGGAGAGCTCTCCGAACCCACGCCGGCGCACGCGCTCGAGCGGATCGAGGATCCGGTCCTCGGCATAGAGATACGGGTAGGCGAAACGCCCCTTGTCGCAGAGCCAGCCCTGGTCGACCTCGGGATGGTTGCGGGAGATGATCCGCTTGACCTTGCCCTCGCGCGTCGTTGCGTGGACGTTGCACCCAACCGGGCAGAGGCCGCACACGGTCGGCACGTTCTGGATCTCCCACGGCCGTGCTTCGAAGCGGTACTGCGTCGAGGTCAGCGCGCCGACCGGGCAGAGCTCGATCACGTTGCCGCTGAAGGGCGCCCTGTAGGCCTCGTCCTCGAACGTCGTGATCAGCGACTGCGCGCCACGGTTCCGCGCGACGAGCTGCCCGTCCTCGGCTACGTCGGAGGAGAAGCGGGTGCAGCGGTAGCAGAGGATGCAGCGCTCACGGTCGAGCGCAATCGTCGGCGACACCGGGATCGGTTTGTCGAACGTCCGCTTCTCGAAGTTCATCCGCGTCGACCCGGGGCCATACTTGAAGGTCAGGTCCTGCAATGGGCACTCGCCGCCCTTGTCGCAGACGGGGCAGTCGAGCGGGTGGTTGACGAGGATGAACTCGAGCGTCGCGTTCTGGCCCTCGGCGGCTTTCGCGGAGGACTGCGCCGTGCGGACGACCATCCCGTCCTGGGCGCTCAGCGTGCAGCCGGCCTGGAGCTTCGGGACGCCTTCGACCTCGACGAGGCACATGCGGCAGGCGCCGATGGGCGGCCCGAGGCGCGGCTCGTAACAGAAGACCGGGATCTCGATTCCCGCAGCGGCGGCCGCCTCGACGAGGCCGAGCCCTTTCGGCACCTCGACCTCGCGGCCGTCGACGGTGACCTTCACGTTCTCGACGGAACTCAAGCCGGGACCTCCGCCACTGGACTGTGGGAGTGCTGGTCGACAGGAGCGAGGACGCCCTCGAGCGTCGACTCGCCGTGCATCGGGCAGCCGCTCTCGAGGTGCTCCTGGAACTCGGCCCGGAACTTGTCGATGTAGCTCGCCACCGGCATCGCGGCCGCGTCGCCGAGCGGGCAGAGGCACTTACCGAGAATCCGGTCGCAGACGTCGAGCAGCAGCTCGAGGTCTCCCTGTGACGCCGTCCCCTCCTCGATCGAGTTCAGGATCTGCACCATCCAGCGGGTGCCCTCGCGGCACGGCGTGCACTTGCCGCAGCTCTCGTGCATGTAGAACTGCGCCACCCGGAGACCGAGCTGGACCATGCAGCAGCGGTCATCGATGACGATGATCGCGCCGGAGCCGAGCATCGAGCCGGCCTCCGCCATTGCGTTCGCCTCGAGCGGCGTGTCGAGCTGGTCGGCGGTCAGCACGGGCACGGAGGAGCCGCCCGGGATCACGGCCTTCAGCTGCCGGCCGTCCGGGATCCCGCCGCCGAGCGCGGGGTCGTAGATCAGGTCGCGCAGCGTCACGCCCATCGGCAGCTCGAAGTTGCCGCCGTTGACAACGTTGCCGGAGAGGGAGAAGACGCGCGTGCCGGACGAGTCGGGCGGGACGCCGATCTTCGCGTACTCGGCGCCGCCGAGCTCGACGATCTTCGGAACGGTCGCGATCGTCTCGACGTTGTTGATCAGGCTCGGCGAGGCGTACAGCCCCGCGACGGCTGGGAAGGGAGGCTTCGTGCGCGGCTGCCCGCGCTTGCCCTCGAGCGACTCGAGCAGCGCGGTCTCCTCGCCGCAGATGTAGGCGCCGGCGCCGCGGTGGAGCACGATCGTGACGCCGCCGAGCAGGTCGGCGCCGTGCACCTCCTCGAGCGCGTCGCGCAGAATCTCGAATTCGCGCAGGTACTCGCCGCGGATGTAGATGAAGACCCGCGTCGACTCGATCGCGTGCGCCGTGATCAGGCAGCCCTCGATCAGCCGGAAAGGAACGGTGAACATGATCTCGCGGTCCTTGAACGTGCCCGGCTCCGACTCGTCCGCGTTGACGACGAGATACGTGGCCTTGCCGGTGCCCTTGGCGAGAAAGCTCGCCTTGCGGCCGGTGGGGAAGAACGCGCCGCCGCGGCCGCGCAGGCCCGAGTCGAGGATCTCCTGGACGACCTTCGCCGGCTCCATTCGGCGCGCCGTCTCGAGCGGACCGAAGCCGCCCGCATCGCGATAGTCGGCGAGCTTGACGAGCGGTTGCTCCTGAGCACCCTCGAGGACGACGAACTGCTCAGCTGCCATTCCGGATCTCCTCGACGATCGCCGGAACGTCGGCGGCCGAGACGCGCTCGTGGTAGCGGTGGTTGACCGCAACGACCGTGCCCCAGCCGCAGCCGCCCGCGCACTCGACCGTCCGCAGGGTGACCTCACCGTCGTCGCTCGTCTCGCCGGCGTGGATGCCGAGCTCGTTCTGGAACGCCTCGAGCACCTGCTGCGCGCCGACGAGCGCGCACGAGATGTTGGTGCAGACCTCGACGAGGTTCCGGCCGACCGGCTTCAGGTGGTACATGTCGTAGAAGGAGGCGACCGCCATGCAGTAGGCGGGTGTCTCTTCGAGCGCGTCCGCGACCTCGCGGAACGCCTCCGGCGAGAGCCAGCCGTAGCGCTCCTGCGCGAGCCGGAGCGCAGGCAGGGTCGCGGAGCGCGAGACGGGATAGAGCGCCCGGACGGCCTGGATCTCGTCGAACAGCTCCGTCACCGGTCGACGTCTCCCATCACGGCGTCGAGCGAGCCGACGATCGCGATCAGGTCGGCGACAGCCGCGTCGGTCATGCAGGCGGCGGTGGCGTGGAGCGCAGCGAACGACGGGGCGCGGAACTTGACGCGCCACGGCTTCGGCCCGCCGTCCGAGACCAGGTAGACGCCCGACTCGCCGCGCGGCGACTCGACCCCGACGTAGACCTCGCCCTCGGGGACGCGGTAGCCCTCGGTGACGATCTTGAAGTGGTGGATCAGCGACTCCATCGAGGTGTGCAGCTCCTCACGCGGCGGCAGCACGACCTTGCGGTCGTCCGCGATCCACGGCTCGCCCTGCATCTCCTCGAGCCGGTCGATGCACTGCTCGATGATCCGCACCGACTCCCGCATCTCGTCGACGCGCGCTCTGTAGCGGTGGTAAACGTCGCCGCCGTCGTAGACCGGGACGTCGAACTCGACCTGGTCATAGGCGAGGTACGGCTCGCGCTTGCGCAGGTCCCAGTCGACACCCGAGGCACGCAGGTTCGGGCCAGTCTGGCCGAGCGCGATTGCATCCTCGGCGCTCAGGAGGCCGACGCCGACAGTCCGCTCGAGCCAGATGCGGTTCGAGTTGAGGATCGCCTCGTACTCGTCGACCGCCTTCGGCATCCGCTCGCAGAACGTCCGAGCCTCGTCGTAGAAACCCTGCGGGATGTCCTCGGCGAGCCCGCCGACCTGAAAGTAGCGGGTGTGCATCCGCGTCCCGGCGACCATCTCGAAGAGGTCGAGCACGAGGTCGCGCTCGCGAAAGCAGTACCAGAACATCGAGATCGCGCCGATCTCGAGCGCCGCGGTGCCGAGGTAGACGAGGTGCGAGTGGATCCGCACGAGCTCGCCGAGCGCCATTCGCATCCACGTTGCCTTGCGCGGCACCTCGAGCTGCAGCAGCTTCTCGACTGCGAGCACGAAGACGAGCTCGTTGTACTGGAATGAGACGTAGTCGACTCGCGCGGGGTAGGTGACGCCCTTCCACCACGTCTTCTGCTCCATCGTCTTCTCGAAGCCCGTGTGCAGGTAGCCGATCACGGCCGAGAGGCCGACCACATGCTCGCCGTGCAGGTCGACGATCAGCCGGAGGACGCCGTGCGTGGAGGGATGGTTGGGCCCGAAGTTGACCGTGAGGACGTCGTCGAGTTTCGGGTCGGTGAGGAGGACGGTCGGGATCGGCTGCGGGATCCGCGAGCCCAGGTAGACCGCCGGACGCCGCTCGGTGGTGGCCACTATTCGGCCTCCGAGAAGCGGACCGGCTCGCCGCCGATCGGATAGTCCTTGCGGAGCGGGTGACCCTCCCAGTCGTCCTCCATCAGGATGCGAGTGAGGTTCGGGTGCCCGTCGAAGCGGATGCCCATCATGTCGAAGGCCTCCCGCTCGTGCCAGTCGGCAGTCGGCCAGACCGGAACGACCGTCTCGACGCTCTCGTCCTCGTCGATCCAGACCTGCACGCGCACGCGCGCCGAGTCGTCGGCGAGCCGCAGAAGGTGGTAGTTGAGCGAGAAGCGGGCCGGCTTCGGGTCGGGCGTGCGGGCGTAGCCCTGCGTCGACGGCTCGTTCAGGTCGCGGCCGCCGGCGGTGCCGAAGTAGCCGGAAACGGGCGTGGCGGCCCAGCCGAGGTAGTCGGTCGCCGTGATGTCGAGCAGCAGGTTGAAGCCGTGCTCGTCGCGCAGCATCGTGCAAGCCTCGGCCAGGCGAGCAGGATCGACGACGAGCGTCGTCTCGCCGAATGCTTCGCGCGCCTCCACGAGCCCCGGCACCCGGTCATAGCTCACTAGCTCGCGACCCCGCGGATCTCGTACGCGGGCGGGATGCCCGCCATCACCTTCTCGTGCAGCCGGACGATCCCCTCCATCAGCGCCTCCGGACGCGGCGGGCAGCCCGGCACGTGGATGTCGACTGGAACGACCTTGTCGACCCCCTGAAGGATCGTGTAGTTGTTGAACATGCCGCCGGAGCTCGCGCAGGCGCCCATCGCGATCACCCACTTGGGCTCGAGCATCTGGTCGTAGACCTGGCGCAGCGGCGCCGCCATCTTGTGGGCGACGCGGCCGGAGACGATCATCAGGTCGGCCTGGCGCGGCGACGACGAGAACTTCTCCATCCCGAAGCGCGCGATGTCGTAGCG
>JALYRA010000144.1 GCA_030855545.1 Actinomycetota bacterium
GCGACTACCCGGCGTTGCACCGGGTCTCGGTCGAAGAGCCCGAGCGGTTCTGGCGCGCCGTCGCCGCCGATCTCGAGCTCGAGCTCGCGAGGCCGTGGGCGCGGGTGCTCGACGACTCGCGCGGAATCGAGTGGACGACCTGGTTCGAAGGCGCGCGGCTGAACGTGGCCACGGCCTGCCTCCACAGCTGGGCCGAGCGCACGCCCGACGCCCTCGCCGCAGTCTTCCGCGGCGAAGACGACGCCCGGCGCGAGTGGACGTTCGCCGAGCTCTCGCACGAGACGGTTCGCATCGCGGAGGCGCTACGGGCGGCCGGAGTCGAGCCGGGCGACCGCGTCGCGATCTACATGCCCATGTCGCCGGAGGCGGCCGCAGCGTCGCACGCGTGCGCGCACATCGGAGCGATCCAGGTGCCGATCTTCTCCGGCTTCGCCGCACCGGCGATCGTCAATCGGCTGCAGGACGCGCAGGCGAAGGTCGTGATCACCGCCGACTACTCTCTCCGCCGCGGCGTGCGCGTACCGATGAAGGAGACGATCGACGAGGCGCTGCGCGAGTCGCCGTCGGTCGAGCAGGTACTGCTCTGGCGGCGGGAGACGATGGAGTGGGATGCCGAGCTCGGCCCGGGCGACCTGCCGGCGCTCGACGTCGACGCCGAGCATCCCTTTCTGCTTGCCTACACATCCGGCACGACCGGCCGACCGAAGGGCGCACTGCACGTCCACGGCTCGTTCCTGCTCTCGATCGCGCGCGAGGCCGCCTACCAGGCGGACATCCGCGCCGGCGACCGCGTTCTCTTCGCCACCGACATGGGCTGGATCATGGGCCCGTGGACGGTGGTCGGCGCGGGTGCGCTCGGCGCTGCCGTGATCTACATGGAGGGCGCGCCCGACCGACCCGACGACCGGCTGTGGCGGCTCGTCGAGGAGGAGCGCGTGACGATGCTCGGCGTCTCGCCGACGCTGGTCCGCGCGCTGATCCCCAAGGGCGAGCCGAGCGCAGACTTCTCCTCCCTGCGCGCAATCACGACGACCGGCGAGCCCTGGAACGCCGGGCCGTACGACTGGCTGAACGAGCACGTCGCCGGAGGCGGTCGGATCCCGATCGTCAACATCTCGGGCGGCACCGAGGTCGGTGCGTGCTTCCTCTCCGTCGGACTGCTCGACCCGTCCAAGCCCGTGTCGCTCGGATTCCCGGCGCTCGGTCAGGCGATGGACGTCTATTCGCCGGAGGGGAAGCCGCTGCGCGGCGAGGTCGGCGAGCTCGTCTGCACGCGTGCGTGGCCCGGGATGACGCGTGGGATCTGGGGCGACGACGAGCGGTACCTCGAGACGTACTGGCGCCGCTTCCCCGGCGTCTGGACGCACGGCGACTGGGCGTCCGTGGACGAGGACGGCTACTGGTTCCTGCACGGACGCTCGGACGACACGCTCAACATCGCCGGCAAGCGGATCGGGCCCGCGGAGCTCGAGTCGGCGGCGCTCGACCACCCTTCCGTGGCCGAGGCAGCGGCGATCGGCGTCCCGCACGAGGTGAAGGGCGAGACGGCGTGGATCTTCTGCGCGCTCAAGCCGGGCGCCGAGGAGGATCCGGACGGGATCAAGGCAGCCGTTGCCGCTGCGCTCGGGAAGCCGTTCGCGCCCGACCGCGTGCTCTTCGTCTCGGCGCTGCCGAAGACCCGTTCCGCAAAGATCGTCCGCCGCGCGGTCCGCGCGAAGGCGCTCGGCGAGGATCCCGGCGACCTGTCGACCCTGGAGAACCCCGAGACCCTGGAGGAGATTGCGAATGCCGTCTGAAGCGCTTGTCACCGGAGGAGGCCGTGGTATCGGCGCCGGCATCGCCCGCGAGCTCGCCGCCGCGGGCTGGCACGTCACCGTCACCGGGCGGACAACGGAGCAGGTGGAGGCGGTCGCGCGGGAGATCGGCGGCGCGGCGGTCGTCGGTGATGTCACGAAGCGCGAGGACGTGGAGCGGATGATCGCCGCGGCCGGGCCGGTCGACCTCGTGGTGGCGAACGCCGGCATCGGCGTACGGGAGGAGACCGCCTGGGAGGTCGACATCGACCAGTGGTGGCGCGTGTTCGAAACCAACGTCCTCGGAGTCCACCTCACCTGCGCCGCAGTCATCCCGGGCATGCTCGAGCGAGGCGAAGGGTGGATTGTGATCGTCGGCAGCGGCGCCTCCTACCTGCCGGGCGCGAGTGCGACGGCTTATAC
>JALYRA010000150.1 GCA_030855545.1 Actinomycetota bacterium
AGCCCGGATCGTCGACGCGCGGGACGAACGCGTGGTGGTCGGCGTGATAGAGCGCCGGTGCCAGCGGATCGAGATCGGTGGCGATCGTCGTCGCGCCCGCGCGCATGAAGGCCGAGACGATGTCGACACGCTGGCCGGCGCAGGTGAAGAGGACGGCGGTCAGAGCAAGCCTCCGAGCGGGCTGCCGTAGACGGAGAAGCGCAGGCTGACGAGCGCCGCGGCTGCGAGCAGGACGGCGAGCACGATGCTTCGGCGGCGTCCCTGAGCGACTCGCTCGGCGGCAACGCCGAACGCAAGCGCCCACGCGGGCAGGGTGGTGAGCATGTAGGTGGCCTTGATCACGTCTCCGTCCGGGGTCGGATAGCTGACGGTGAAGTAGAGCATCCCCGCGATGCCGGCCAGCGGGAGCAGCGCGACGAGCAGCCGCTCCGGCGAGGCGCGCAGCCGCCGGAGGGCGCTGCCGAGCAGCCAGATCCAGCCCGCGATCGCAAGCGCGGCCGGCACCAGGCCCGCAACGCTCTGAGCGACGAGCTCGCGGCGGGTCGCCGCGCTCGGGTCCCCCTTCGCCGCCTGCCACGCGTGGACGCCGAACCAGTCGCCCCACCACTCGGCGTAGAGCTGCGGCACGAACCGGTTCTCGAACTCGGGACGATAGGGCCGCGTCACCACCTCGGGCAGACCCGGATCGACATAGAACTCGACGGGACGCCGCTCCCACAGCGGCTCGACGACCTGCGGCCGGTCGAAGATCGGATTCGTGTAGCGCTGCGCCTGGTACGCGTACCACGGACCCGCCACTGCCGCGGTCGCGGCCACCGTGATCGCCGCCGCCGCGACGATCCGCCGCCGCCGCCCAGGATCGGCGAGCACGGCGGCGGCGAGGGCGAGCAGGACGACCGCGAACGTCCACAGCGAGAACGCCCGCACGAGCTGGCCGGCGCCGAGCGCCACTCCGGTCGCGATCGCCGGCAGCGGCCGGTAGTCGTCGCGCACGATCATCCGCGCGGCCAGCAGCAGCGCGAGCGTCGAGAGGAAGAGGTCGAGGGTCTCGGGATGGAACATCTCGGCCGCCTTGAGCAGAAGGCCGCTGCAGACGAAAAAGCCGAGCGCCGCGACGTGGAGGACACGGCGGCCCGGCCAGAGCTCTCGCGCGAGCGCCAGTAGGAGGAGCGCTGCCCCGAAGGCGAGCACGGCGTTCGCGAGCTGAGCCAGACGGCGCGGGTCACCGAGCCCGATTCGCTCGCCGATCTCCACCGCCCCGGCAGCGAGCGTGTAGAACCCCGGCGGCGTGTAGTACTCGCCGACGCCGTCCGGGAACCCCTCTCCCTGGCGGATGCCCTCGGCGTAGGCGATGTGGTCGAACGCGTCGTAGCCGAGCCCCGGCGGGTAGTGGAGCGCGTTCCAGACCGAGACGAGCGCGAGCGCTGCGAGCAGCGCGATCGTGATCGCGCGTGCCCTAGCCGCCATCGCCGCCTCGCCAGCCGCCTGTCTGCCCCTTGTACGTCCCGCCGAAGAGCGCGAGGGGCGTCCGGAGAAGGATCAGCACGTCGGTGAGCGGCGAGCGGTGGTCGACGTACCAGACGTCGAGCTCGATCCGCTCGTCCCAGGAGAGCGAGGCGCGGCCGTGGATCTGCGCCCAGCCGGTGATTCCCGGCAAGACCGCAAGCCGCCGGCGCTGGCGCTCGCTGTAGCGCTCGACCTGATAGCGCAGCGTCGGCCGCGGCCCGATCAGACTCATCTCGCCGCGAACGACGTTCCAGAGCTGCGGCAGCTCGTCGATCGACGTCCGCCGGAGGAAACGGCCGGCGCGCGTGATCCGGCTGTCGCCCCGGTCGACGGCGTAGCCGGCGCCCTGCCGCTCGGCGCCGACGACCATCGTGCGCAGCTTCAGCAGCTCGAAGTCGGCGCCGTCCTTGCCGACGCGCGTCTGCTTGAACAGGACTGGCCCGCCGTCACCGAGCTTGACCGCCAGCGCGCCGAGCGCGAGCACGGGACTCGCAAGCGCGAGGCCCGTTCCGGCGATCGCAACGTCCAGAGCGCGGTTCAACGTGTTCCCTCCGCCGCTTCCCACGTCGCGGGCACGCCACGGCGCAGGTAGTTCCAGAGCGCGACGACGGTCGCCCAGGTGACGAGCACGTAGTAGCGCGCGATGCCGATGCCGAGCGCCGCCGCCGCGAGCAACGCGAGCTGTCCGCCGAGCACGAGCTGGTAGACGAGCCCCCCGCCGACGAGAGCGACGGAGGTGCCGAGCAGGACGAGATGGAGGATGCCGCTGCCGTAGCGCAGGAGCCGGTGCGAGATCACCTCGACGAGGTAGCCGGGCGGCAGCCGCTTCAGGATCGATCCGCGCAGCGTGATCTCCCAGCAGTGCTCGAACATCCGCACCTTGCGCCGGTACTCCGTCTCGTTCGAAGGAGTCGGCTTCTCGAACGCGCGGGCGCCCGGCTCGTAGACGGCGCGCCGTCCGGCCTGCACCATCCGGTAGGGAAACGAGAGATCGTGTCCCCACCTCGGGTCGACCTCGACGTAGTCGGAGCGCCGAACCGCGTAGATCGAGCCGTTGCCACCGGTGATCGAGCCGAGCCGCGACTCGGCCCGGCGCTGCGCCATCTCGTAGCGCCAGTAGACGCCCTCCCGGTTCGATCCTTCAGCCGTCTCGAGAACGAGCTGGCCGCAGACGTAGGCGACGTCCGGGTCGGCGAAGTTCGCGACGAGCGTGCGGAGCGCGTCGGGTGCCCAGGTCGCGTTCGCGTCGGTGAAGGCGACGATCTCGCCGGCCGTCTCCCGCA
>JALYRA010000165.1 GCA_030855545.1 Actinomycetota bacterium
TCCGCTCCGCCGTGAGCGCCTGCTGGAGCTCGTCGCGGGTGAGCCCGAAGCGCTCGGCGTCGATCCGAACCACGTAGAGATGGAGCGCATGCGTGTCGCGCGGGTCGCGCTCGAGCGGCTCGAGTCCGTCGAGCCCGGCGATCCCCTCGTCGTAGAGCGCGAACTGCCGCTCGCGCGCGGCCGTGTGCTCCGGGAGCTTGTCGAGCTGAACGAGCGCGATCGCCGCGAGCACGTCGGAGAGGTTCGCCTTGTAGCCCGGCACGGTGATGTCGTAGAGCGACCCGTCGCCGCGACGCATCAGGCGCAGGTTCCGGATCGCGTCCGCGACCTCGTCCGAGTTCGTCGAGATCAACCCGCCCTCGCCGGCGGCGATGTTCTTCGTCGCGTAGAGCGAGAAGCACGTCGCCTCGGAGAGCCCGCCGAGCTTCCGGCCGCGATAGGCGCTCTCGGCGGCATGCGCCGCGTCCTCGATCACGGGGATCCCGAGCGCCCAGATCGGATCCATGTCGCACGGCTGCCCCGCGAGGTGCACGGGCATGATCGCCTTCGTCCTCTCGGTGACTGCGGCCGAGACGAGTGCCGGGTCGATGTTCAAGTCGCCCGCGCGCACGTCGACGAAGACGGGCGTCGCACCGGCGTGGACGATCACGTTCGCGGTCGCCGGCCAGGTGATCGGAGTCGTGATCACCTCGTCGCCGGCTCCGATCCTGAGCGCGACGAGAGCGAGGTGCATCGCCGCCGTGCCCGAGGCCACGGCGAGCACATGCTTCGCATCGAGGTACTCGGCCATCCGCTCCTCGAGCAGGGCGGAGCGCGGGCCGGTCGTGAGCCAGCCGGAGCGGAGCGTCTCCGCGACGGCCTCGATCTCCTCCTCGCCGATCGAGGGAGGCTGGAACCCGAGCTGCGTCTCTCTGGTCATTCGACGACGAAGCGTATTTCGTCCGCCGCCCGGCGAGCGCGCTCGAGCGCATCGTCGCGGCTGTCGCCGACGGCGATCACCGCTCCGGCGCGGTCGGCTCCGCGCAGGAGCGGCCCGAAGACGTGCCCCGGCTCGCGGTAGACCCGGACGTCGAGGACGCGGTCGACCGCGTGCGCTGCCTCGCGTCCCTCCACTGCGAGCAGCGTTCCCTCCGGCGCGACGAGGAAGAGGACGCAGGCGCCGCCGTGGAGACTTTGTGTTGAAACAACACTTACTCTCTCACCCAGCGCGAAGCCGAGCGCCAGATCGTTCAGGCGCACGCCTGTCGCGGCCTCCACGAGCTCGGCGTCGTGGCCGCCCCCGAGGCGCGCGGCCAGCTCAACCACGCGGGATCCGTCCGTCCCGACGCGGATCTGGGTGTACGTCGGCCCGTTCCGGATCCCGAGCGCCTCAGCTGCGGCGCGGGCCGCCTCGATCGGAGCTTGTGTTGTTTCAACACAAGGCCAGACGTGGGCGAGCGCGACTCCGAACGCGGGCGGGTCGGCAGTGACGCGGTCGGTGACAAGAAGCGGATGGAAGACGCCGTCGACGGAGACGGCGTTGACCGTCACCTCAGGGCCGTCGACGAACTCCTCGACGATGTAGGCGCCGTTCCGCGAGGCCTCCACCGCCGCCTCGATCGCGCCGGGCAGCTCCGCTGCCGTTCGCACGAACGTGAGCCCGCGCTGCCCCTGGCGATCGGGCGCCTTGACGACGCACGGCGCCTCCGGCTCAGCAAGCAGACGCGGCTGGGGAACTCCGGCCTCGGCGAAGCGCTCGCGCTGACGCGACTTCGTCGTCGCAAGCGCCGCGGCGGCTCCGTCGATCGGGTGTGGTAGTCCCATGCGCTCGGCCACGCGTGCCGCCACTCCCACTGGCCAGTCGGCGCCGGGCGAGATGATCCCGTCGACGTTCTCCGCCCGGGCGAGCCGGTCGATTCCAGGCTCGTCCTCGGTCGAGACGAGCGCTCGCTTGTCGGCATAGGCGAAGCCGGGCGCCGACGGGTCCCGGTCGACGGCGATCACGAAAAGGTCGCGCTGGCGCGCCGCGCGCAGCAGACCGATCTGCGCCGGCCCCGCTCCTAGGACGAGGAGACGCTGTCGCGAGCGCGGAGCGCCTTCCACCAACCCTCGTTCTCGCGATACCAGTCGACGGTCTGCTCGAGCCCGCGCTCGAAGCTCGTGCGCGCGCGCCAGCCGGTCAGCCGCTCGAGCTTGTCGACCGAGCCGATGTGCCGGTCGACCTGGCCGAGCCGCTCGTCGACGAAGACCTTCTCCACGTCGACGCCGACCGCAGCGAGCACCGAGTCGGCGACGTCACGCACCGAGATGTCGATCCCGGTGGCCACGTTCACGACTTCGCCGGCGAGGTCATCGATGTCGGCGGCGATGATCGCTTCGATCGCCTCGGCGTCGTCGTCGACGTAGAGCCAGTCGCGCGAGGCGTGGCCGTCGCCGTGGATCGTCAGCGGCTCGCCTGCCAGCGCCTGCGTGATGAAACGCGGGATCACCTTCTCCGGATGCTGCCGCGGCCCGTAGTTGTTGAACGGCCGCACGATCACGATCGGCAACCCGTAGGTGACGAAGTAGGAGTAGGCGAGCCGGTCGCCGCCCGCCTTCGTTGCGGCGTACGGCGACCGCGGATTGAGCGGGTGCTCCTCGTCCATGGGCGCGTACTCGGCCGTCCCGTAGACCTCGCTCGAGGAGATCAGGATGAAGCGCTCGACGGGCGTGCGCCGGATCGCGTCGAGCAGGATCTGCGTCCCCTCCACGTTCGTCGTCACGAACTCCGACGCACCTTCCTCGATCGACTTCTCCACGTGCGACTCGGCTGCGGCGTTCACGATCACGTCGACCTCGGCGACGAGCTTCGCGACGAGGTCGGGGTCTCTGATGTCGCCGTGCACGAACGAGAGCCGCTCGTGGCTCATCACGTCCGCCAGGTTCTCGAGGTTGCCGGCGTAGGTGAGCGCGTCGAGCGAGACGACCTCGTGGCCGGTGTTCGCCAGCAGGTGGCGGATGAAGTTCGACGAGATGAACCCTGCCCCGCCGGTCACCAACACGCGCTTGCTCACAGTTCCTCCGAGATCGAGTAGAGAGGCCGTCCTTCGACCTCGCGCTGGATTCTGCCTAGGTATTCGCCGACGAGCGCGAGGATGAAGCCCTGGATCCCGAGCACGAAGAGGACGGCGACGCCGCCGAGGAGCGGGCCGGGGAAGTCGGAGCGGTCGATCCAGTACCAGACGCCGTAGATTCCGAGCGCGGCGGCGAGAGTGGTACAGACGATTCCGAGCGCGATCCCGATCCACTGGATCGGCTGCGGCCAGAAGCCGGCGAGAACGTGCAGGGCGAGCCGGAAGAGCCGCAGCGGCGAGTAGCGCGAGCTACCGGAGCGGGCGGCGTGGCCGACGTCGACCTCGGTCACGGTCGCGCCGCCCGAGAGCACGAGCGCCTTCGTGAACTTCTGCTTTCCGATCGCGGGGAGCATCGGCTCGACCACCGACCGGCGGTAGGCGTTGAAGGCACAGCCGAAGTCGGCGATCGCGACGCCCGTGAAGCGGCGCAACATCCCGTTGATGAGGCGCGACGGCAGCGTCCGGCCCCACGAGTCGTTGCGTGCCGCGCGCCGGCCGCTCGCCACGTCCGCGCCCGCCTCCACCGCCGCGACGAGGCGCGGGATGTCCTCCGGCTGGTTCTGGAGGTCGCCGTCCATCGTCACGACGATCCCGCCGCGGGCGCGCGACAGCCCGGCGTGCATCGCCGGATGCTGGCCGAAGTTCCGCTTGAAGCGGACGGCGCGGACGCGCTCGTCGGCGGCGTGCAGCCGCTCGACGGCCGCCCACGTCGCGTCCGTCGAACCGTCGTCGACCAGGATCAGCTCGAACGGCTTGCCGTCCAGGGCCGTTACGGTGCGCCGGTAGAGCTCCTCGACCGAGTTCTCCTCGTTCAGGAGCGTCACGACCACCGAAAGCGCGGGAGCTGACATGGGCGGCAAGGAGCGTACCGACGCGGTCTGGCGCGACGTGCACCGCGGCCGGGTCTGGCGCGCGCAGGCGTGCCGGATCGTCGAGGACTCGGACGAGACGATCGCGCTCTGGATTCCCGCCGGTGCGCCCGCAAAGGTCCCGGCCGGTGGTCTCCGCATCCCGGGCGACGAGTGGGAGCTCGAGGACGCAACGCCCAGCCGCGACCAGCTCTGCGTCGCGCGTCCCGGCCGCGCCCACTCCGTCTACGTCTTCTGGGGCGAGGCCTGGGAGCTCACGCACTGGTACG
>JALYRA010000171.1 GCA_030855545.1 Actinomycetota bacterium
GAGTCTAATCTCGCCTGGCTACGAGATCGACTGGGGATCGACGTCGACGACGGCGTTGACGCCGGCTCGACGCATCGCCGGCGCCGCCGCTGCGAGCACCCGTCCAGCCGCGGCGGCGAGCGCCCGCGGGCTGTCCGTCTTCGCCACCAGCTGGGAGCGATGGCGGCCGCGGAGACGCAGGAGCGGTGCCGGCCCGAGCAGGTCGGCGCCCTCGAGCGCCCCGTTCAGCTCCCGCAGCAGCCGCTCGGGCGCGGCGGCGTCGGCGCCGGTTGCGACGATCGAGATCAAATGGCGAAACGGCGGATAGCCGAGCTCGCGTCGGCGGCCGAGCTCCTCGGTGAGGAAGCCGGCGACGTCGTGCCGGGCGGCGTAGCGGAGGGGCGTCGCGTCGGGCTGAAAGGTCTGGACGATTACCTTGCCGGGCGCATCGCGACCGCTCCGCCCGGCTAGCTGCGTCACGAGCTGGAACGTCCGCTCCTCCGCCCGGAAGTCCGGGATCGCGAGGCCGGTGTCCGCATCGACCACGGCAGCGAGCGAGACACCTGGAAAGTGATGGCCCTTTGCGACCATCTGCGTGCCGATCAGGACGGCTCGGTCCGCTGCGGCGAAGCGGTCTAGCGCATCGCGCATCGCGCCCGCCTTCGCAGCCGTGTCCGCGTCGAGTCGGATCAGCTCGAGCTCGGGCACGCGCTTCGCGAGCTCGGCCTCGAGCCGCTGCGTCCCGGCGCCGATGCGCGCAAGCTCCGAAGAGCCGCACGACGGGCACGCCTCGGGCACAGCCTCGGAGCAGCCGCAGTGGTGGCAGTGCAGCCTCGAGTCGCCGTGCAGCGTCAGCGACACGTCGCAGAGCGAGCAGCGCCGCGAGAGCCCGCACGCACGGCAGTGGATCGCAGGCGCCACGCCGCGGCGGTTGAGCAGCAGAATCGCTTTGCCGCCATGCTCGGCGATCTTGCCGAGCTCCGCCAGCAGCGGCGCCGAGAGCGGATAGCCGGCCTCGCGGCGAAGGTCGACGATCCGCACCGATGGCATCGGCGCGCCGAGCCGCGGGCCGAGCTCGAGCCGCTCGAGCGCCTCCCAACTCTCCGGCCGGGGCGTCGCGCTCCCATAGACGGCGACAGCGCCCTCGAACGCCGCGCGTTTCGCCGCGACGGTGCGCGCGTCGTAACGAGGATCCGACTCCTGCTTGTACGACGAATCGTGCTCCTCGTCGATGCAGACGAGGCCGAGCCGCGGCACCGGTGCGAAGACGGCCGAGCGCGCCCCGACGACGATCGGCGCCTCGCCGGCAACGATCCGCTCGCGCTCATCGCGGCGCTCTGCCTCGGTCAATCCCGAGTGGAGCACGGCGATCCGGTCGCCGAAGCGGGCCTGGAAGCGGCCGAGCGTCTGCGGCGTCAGCGCGATCTCGGGGACGAGGACGATCGCGCCGCGTCCTCGGTCGAGCGCCGCGGCGCACGCCTGCAGGTAGACCTCCGTCTTGCCGCTCCCCGTCGCGCCGGCGAGCAGCAGGTGCGCACCGCCTCCGTCCATCGCCTCGACGATCCGCGCTATGGCTCGCTGCTGCGGCTCCGTCAGCTCCGCCGGCTCCGGCTCGCCGGCCATCCCCTCGCCGGTCTGACGCGGCTCTCCGCGGCGCGACCGCAGCTTCGGGGCCACGAGCTCGAGCGCCCGCGCCGGCGTCGAGCCGTAGTAGTCGGCGAGCCAGAGCGCGAGATCGACGAGCTTGGGCGGCAGCACGTAGAGGACGCTCTCGATCGGGGCGGGGTCGACGCCCGGCGGCGCCTCCACCCCGGTTTCGACCACGACGCCTCGAGCGGCCGAGCGGCCGAAGCGGATCGAAACGACAGCGCCCTTCTCGACGTCGTCGGGAACGGCGTACGTGAACGGTCGCGCGACGGCGCGTGAGGACACGAGCGGATAGACCTCAGCAAGTCGCACCCAACCACCGTAACCGCACCGGAGGTCGTGTAAGGTTGCCCTTACATGGCGTGTGGGATGATCTGTTGCCACGGGGTCGCGAAGCGTTACGGCGCCGTGCAGGCCGTGGACCACGCTCAGCTTTGTGTCGAGCGCGGCGAGTTCGTCGCCCTGCTCGGCCCCTCGGGCTGCGGCAAGACGACGCTTTTGCGGCTGATCGCCGGCTTCGAGGAGCCGGAGGCCGGCACGGTCGAGGTCGCGGGCGTTCCGGTCGCCGGGGCCGGCACCTGGGTTCCCCCGGAGCGCCGCAAGGTCGGCATGGTCTTCCAGGATTACGCGCTCTTCCCCCACCTGACCGTGGCGGAGAACATCGGCTTCGGGCTGCCTCGCAAGGAGCGCAAGACGCGCGTGCCGGCCGTGCTCGCGCTCGTTGACCTCTGCGGGCTCGGCGAGCGCTACCCGCACGAGCTCTCCGGCGGACAGCAGCAGCGCGTCGCGCTCGCCCGGGCGCTCGCCCCCGGTCCCGAGCTCGTGCTGCTCGACGAGCCGTGGTCGAACATCGATCCCCACCTGCGCGCCTCGATGCGCGACGAGCTCGCTCGCATCCTCCGCGCCATTCACGTCACCGTCGTCCTCGTCACCCACGACCGTGAGGAGGCGTTCTCGCTTGCCGACCGGATCGCGCTGATGCGGAACGGCGCCGTCGTGCAGGAAGGGACGCCCGAGGACATCTACCTCGCCCCGGCCACACGCTGGGCGGCGGAGTTCGTCGGCGCTGGAAACTTCCTTCCGGGGACGCTCGCGAACGGCGTCGTCGAGACACCGGTCGGTCTCTTTCCCGCCCAGAACCCCGGCGCCGACAGCGCCGTCGAGGTGTTGATCAGGCCGGAGCTGCTCGAGCTCGAGCCCGATCCCGCCGGAGCCGGCCAGGTGATCGGCCGCGAGTTCCGCGGACACGACGTCTTCTACCGCGTCCTCCTTGACGGCGTCGAGCTCGTCTCGCAGCGCCCGTCGAACGAGGACGTGCCACTCGGCTCGCGCGTGCACGTGCGGCCGCACGCTTCCCGCGTCACGGTCTTCCCGTAACTCTGTAAGGTCTCCCGCGCAATCGTTGTAAGGTATGCCTTACAGACTGAAAGGGAGATCGATGAGGAAGCAGGTAGTACTCCTGGCGGCGCTCGCGCTCGCGGGCTGCGGCGGAGGCGACGAGAACGCGACGCTGACCGTTTACTCGGGGCGTGAGGAGGAGCTCGTTGCGCCGCTCTTCGAGCGCTTCGAACAGGAGACGGGGATCGACGTCGAGGTGCGCTACGCCGACAGCGCCGAGCTCGCGGCGACGATCGTGGAGGAAGGCGACAACTCCCCCGCCGATGTCTTCTTCGCACAGGATCCCGGCTCGCTCGGCGCGGTCGAAGAGCAGCTGTCGAAGCTTCCCTCGACCGTGCTCGATCGTGTGGACGAGCGCTTTCGCGACGGGAACGGCCGCTGGGTCGGCACCTCCGGCCGCGCGCGCGTGATCGTCTTCAACACCGACGAGCTGAGCGCAGACGAGGTGCCAGAGTCGGTCTTCGACCTGACCGATCCGAAGTGGAAAGGCAAGATCGGCCTCCCGCCGACGAACGCGTCATTCCAGGCGTTCGTCACCGCGATGCGGCTCGACGTCGGCGACGAGCGCACGAAGCGCTGGCTCGAGGAGCTGAAGGCGAACGAGCCGAAGTTCTACGAGAAGAACACCCCGACCGTCGAGGCGGTCGCATCCGGCGAGATCCAGCTCGGGCTCGTCAACCACTATTACCTCTACCTGGTGCAGTCCGAGCAGTCCGACGCGCCGATCGAGAACAAGTACCTCCCCGGCGACGACCCCGGCGCGCTCGTCAGCGTCGCCGGGGCGGGCGTACTCGACAGCTCAGACAACGCCGACGCCGCCGAGCAGCTCGTCGAGTTCCTGCTCGCCGACGAGCAGCAGCGGTTCTACACGGAGGAGGCCGAGGAGGCCGAGATTCCGCTCGTCGACGGGATCGCGCCGAAGGAGGGAGTGCCGACGCTGGACGAGCTCTCCGGTCGAGGCCCGGACGTCGACCTCTCCTCGTTCGGCGCAGAGCTCGAGGAGACGCTCGAGCTGTTGAACGAGACCGGCTACACGTCGTGAACCGGCCGGCAGGCGGACGGAGGGCGCCCCTCTCCCTCCTCCTGCCCGCCCTCGTCACCGTCGCGCTGCTGCTGCTCCCGCTCGCATACCTCATCCTGCGGGCGGGAGGCAGCACGCGCGGCCTCAGTG
>JALYRA010000195.1 GCA_030855545.1 Actinomycetota bacterium
CGGCAGCCGTGCGACGATCCGCGCAGAGACGCGCGCAAGGCAACCCCGAGGTTCGCCGAACCAGGCGGCTTCCGGCGCCACGACGCTCGGCGCGGCCGAGGACCGCCGCTCGCGCGGCGGGCGACGACGGAGGAGGAGGACGGCCGGAGACCGATGACCGGGCAGAGCGGCCGCAGAGAGGCGGAGATGACGACGACGACGACGGCGGCGAGGACTGACGTTCCGGGCGGGACGCAGGTCTCTCCCGACCCCACCTCCACGCCGCCCGACACGCCGACCGCCGCGAGCGACGAGCGCCGCTGGCGCTCGTCCAACGTGTTCACGCGCAGCGCCCGGGCACGCATCCTCGCCTCATACCTGATCCTGCTCGCCTTCTCGACTCTCGCGTCGGTCGCTGCCATCCGCCAGATCCTGCTCGTTCGCCTCGACGACCGCATCGACGAGGCGCTCGTCCAAGAGGGCGCGGAGTTCCGCCGCCTGGCCGGGGGCAGCGACCCGCTGACCGGCGGGCCCTTCGGGACAAACGTGCGGCGCATCTTCGACGTCTACCTCGCACGCAACGTCCCGAGCGAGGGCGAGGCGCTGATCACCCTCGTCGACGGGCGGCCCTACAGGATCTCGCGCACTCAACGCGCGGGTTACGCGCTGGAGGCGGACCCGCGCCTGCTCGCCGAGTGGCGCGAGCTCGACCGCAGCGTGAGCGGATCCGCGGACACGCCGGCGGGGCCGGCGCGCTACGTCGCCGCGCCCCTCAAGGCGTCCGATCGGACCGTAGGAGCCTTCGTGGTCGCCAACTTCCTGGAGGGCGAGCAGGATGAGGTCGGCGAGGCGGTGGAGATCGCCGGGGGGGTGGGGATCGGCGTGCTGGTGCTCGCGTCGGTGCTCGCCTACTTCGCTGCGGGGCGGGTGCTCGCGCCGCTGCGTGGGCTCGGCGACACCGCGCGGGCGATCACCGAGTCCGACCTCGCGCGCCGCATCGCCGTCGAGGGCGACGACGAGATCTCCGAGCTCGGCCACACCTTCAACCGGATGCTCGACCGCCTCGAGGGAACGTTCTCGAGCCAGCGTGACTTCATCCGCGACGCCGGGCACGAGCTGCGCACGCCGATCACCATCGTGCGCGGGCACCTCGAGCTGCTCGGGGACGACCCGACCGAGCGGCGCGAGACCGTCGCCCTCGTCACCGACGAGCTCGACCGCATGAGCCGCTTCGTGGACGAGCTCCTGCTGCTCGCCCGCGCCGAGCGCCCGGACTTCCTGCGGCCCGAGACGGTCGATCTGGCCGCCCTCAGCGAGGAGCTCCTGGCCAAGGCGCGCGGCCTCGGCCGGCGCGAGTGGCGGCTCGCGAGTACCGGCGCGGGCATGATCCGCGCCGATCGCCAGCGCCTCACCCAAGCGGTGGTGAACCTGGCCGAGAACGCAGTCCGCCACACCGGCGAGAGCGCGACAATCACCCTCGGAACCGCGCTCAACGGCGGCGAGGTCCGCATCTGGGTCAGCGACGACGGCCCGGGCATCCCGTTGGCCGAGCAGAGACGGGTCTTCGATCGTCTTACCCGGGGGTCGGACACGCGCGACGGGTCGGGCGACGGCTCGGGAACCGGCCTCGGACTCGCCATCGTGCGGGCCATCGCCGTCGCCCACGGCGGCCGCGTCGAGCTCAAGAGTCGTCCGAGCGCCGGATCTCGCTTCACCATCGTCATCCCCTCCGTTGCGGGCGAGGCCGCGCCGACGTGAGCCGGATACTCATCGTCGAGGACGAGTGGCGGCTTTCGAGCTTCCTCGAGAAGGGCCTGCGCGCCAACGGGTTCACCACCACGACAGCTCCGGACGGGCGCACGGCGAGGCTGCTCGCCAGCGACGACGAGTTCGAGCTGATGCTGCTCGACCTCGGACTGCCCGACGTCGATGGGCTCGACCTCCTGCGAGAGCTGCGCGCCCGCGGAGAGACGCTCCCGACGATCGTGCTCACCGCCCGCGACGAGGTCGACGTGAAGGTGGCCGGCCTCGAGGGCGGGGCCGACGACTACGTCACGAAGCCGTTCCGCTTCGAGGAGCTGCTCGCCCGGCTGCGCGTGCGCCTGCGCACGGGCGAGACGCCGGAGGCGACCATGCTCGAGGTAGGGGGGTCACGCTCGACCTGCGCACGCGCAAGGCGGGGGTGGACGGCCGGACGGTCACCCTGACCGCGCGCGAGTTCACGATGCTCGAGACGCTCATGCGCCATCCCGGCCAGGTCCTCAGCCGCGAGCAGCTTCTCTCGCAGCCATCGCAGGCCTGGGAGTTCGGTGCGCGGCAAGCCCTGATGCAGGCGCCGGACCGGCTGAGCGTGGAACATGTCGTGGTGACCGCCCGGGTCGTCGGGATCTACGGGACCGGTCCCCGCATCG
>JALYRA010000196.1 GCA_030855545.1 Actinomycetota bacterium
CGCGGCGTCACGACACGAGCGCCAGGATCCGGTCGGCGAGTGGTCGCGGGCGAGATGGCGTCTCGAGCGCGGCGTCGATCCCCGGCAGCGTGCTCCACCGGGCCGCGGCATCGCTCGAAGCGGACACCACGACGGCCGTCGACGGCGCGAGCGCTCGGACGAGTGCGGCGAAGCGCCGGAGAGCCGCGTCATCGTCCGGTTCGTCGACGACCACGACGTCGGGTTCGTCGAACGCGATGACCGTCGGCTCGATCAGACCGGCGGTGTCGGCGACGACCGTTAACCGCCGGTCGCTCTCGAGTCGCATGCGGGCGGCCGCGATCCAGCCGCAGGAGCAAACGACGACCCGCACGGGGAGGACCTTCGGTTGTGGGATTCGATCGCGCACAGTGGTCGGGCTAGGACCGCGCTCCGGGTGCGATCGGTTCTTTGCGGCCGGCTGAATCCTCGCCGCCGCCGTCGACCTCTTATCTGCGAAACGGGGCCGGCAACCGCGCCGACCCGAGGACAGATGTGAAGGGAAGTGCACGATGAGCGCATTCCAGTTCGTAGGACGTCCGCCGGCGACGGCGGATCACATGTCACGGTCGCGCTACCGCGACGTGGGCATGATCGTCGCGCTCGCCGGCCTCATGGCCGTCGCCGCGGCGACGCTCGCGAATCTCGTCGTCAGTGACGATGCGGCGGCCGAGCGGCAGGACACCCTGGCCTGGGCGGCGGGCGTCAGCTTCACTGGCCTCAACGTCGTCATGGTCGCGGTCGCGATCATGCTGATGGGGATCATCGTCCGGCTGTGGATGCGGGTCGACAGCGTCAAGGCCGCGCTGCCGGAGCTCACTCGTCGCCAGTGCGCAGCCGAGACGTCCTCCGGACCACGTCCGCTGTGGATCCACCGCCTCGCCGAGACGATGTGGAGTCCGATGCTCGCGATGGGCCCGATGGTCGTCGCGGCCGGCGTGGGCCTCTCGATCGCGCAGGAGGGCGAGACGGCGGGGACGAATGCGTTCGCCGACCTCGGAGCCCTCGCATCCGGGACGCTCGTGCTCGGCCTGGCGCTCACGCTCGGGGCGATCTCGTTCATCCTGGGCACGATCCTGTCGTCGCTGCGCAAGGGCGGCGCCGAGGTACAGGCGTCCGTGGGCGCCGAGATCAAGACGCGCGAGGTGCCGCCCACGGTGTGGGCGTTCGTCGGTCTCATGATGGCCGGCGTCGTCGCGGCGATGGCCCAGTTCGGCCTGCTCGCCGTCGCCACCGGCCTCGCCGAGCCGGCTTCGTGGCTCGCCTGGCTGGGGCCGCTCGGGCTGTTCAGCCTCGGCCTGCTGCTCGCCGGGATCGTCCTGGCGCTCTACACGATCGGCGACGTCGTCGGATTCCAGTTCAACCGCATCCGCGAGCTCATCGCGGCCGGGAGGTAGACATCATGACCACCGCAAGCATCAAGACCGCGCTCGCACACCGCTCTGCCGAGCACCGTGTCGAGTTCGAGGTGGAGCGCAGCCGCGTCTCTCCCGGCTACGACCGCGTCCAGAAGGTCGCGCGCCTGATGGTGCTGCCCTCGCTGGCGATGGGCCTGATGGGCATCGCCGGCGGTCTCGGGATCGGCATCGCCCGCGCCACTGAGATCACCGACGGCGGCTCGGCGGCGACGATCGCCGAGTTGCATCACGTCCAGCAGGGCGTGACGTTCATCGGCCTGGCGTTCCTGTTCGCCGGCATCTCGTTCGCGATCGCCCGGATCCTCGGTGCGTTCCGGAAGGGTGGCGGCGACATCCAGCTGGCGGCCGGGCGGACCGTCGAGATCCTCAGGCGGCCGCTGACCGGATGGGCGTTCCTGGGCCTGATGATGATGGCGATGATGACCGTGCTGGCGTCGTCGGCCCTGCACTTCGTCTTCGCCGCGGACATCACCGGCAGCGCGTCGTCGCTGGCGGAGGCCGATGACCGCTTCACCGCGCTGGCGGGCGTCGAACGCCTCGGGCTGGGGATGTATCTCACGGCCATCGTGTTCGGCCTTGCGACGATCGTCCACGTGCTGCGCTATCAGGCGCGGCGCGTGCGCCAGCTGGCCGACGAGGGACCGGCTCGCGTCTGAGCTGCGCGACACCTCGCGGCGTACCTAGGGAGCCGCCCCGTGAGGGGCGGCTCTCGCCGTTCAGCGCCGGGTTCCTCGTCGCGCTTGGGAACCG
>JALYRA010000197.1 GCA_030855545.1 Actinomycetota bacterium
AAGTCGTCGTAGAGGCGGCCCCAATAAAGGTTCCCGGGCACGTTGTTGTGCATGTACTCGGGGAACGTGACCTGCGCCAGGCGCCCGAAGCGGATCTCCAACAGGTCGGGACGGTCGGCATAGCGGACGACGTTCACGAGCGCTCCAAGAGGGCCACGGCCTGGGCCGCGAGGCCTTCGGCGCGGCCGGTGAATCCGAGGCTGTCGGTGGTCGTCGCGCGCACGTTGACGCGGTCGGGCTCGACGTCGAGCGCGCCCGCAAGCCGGCTGCGCATCTCGTCCCGCCGCGCGGCGATCCTCGGCTCCTCCCCGACAAGGACGCAGTCCGCGTTCACGAGCTCGAACCCGGCCGCGCGAACCTGGGCGTACGCGTCGCGCAGGAGACCGAGGGAATCGGCACCCCGCCAACGCTCGTCGTCTGACGGAAAGAGCGAGCCGATGTCGCCGAGCCCGGCGGCTCCGAGGACTGCGTCGGTGAGTGCGTGTGCAATCACGTCCCCGTCGGAGTGGCCGGCGAGCCCTCGTGGATGCTCGATCGTGACACCGCCGAGCACGAGCGGCACGCCGTCCTCGAACGCGTGTGCGTCGACGCCGAGGCCGATCCGCAGCTCAGACACCGAGCGCCGCCGGCAACTCGGCCAGAGACTCGACGCAGAGCGCACCGGCCGGCGGGTCGTGCAGGTGGCCCCAGGGACCGCGGCGGATGTGCACCGCCACCATCCCGGCCGCAAGCGCAGGCGTGACGTCGTTGTCGACGCGATCGCCGACGTAGGCGATCTCGGTTGCGTCGACTCCCGCTGCCGCAGCAATGCGCTCGAAGAACTCCGCCGCCGGCTTCGCGACACCCCAGCGGCCGGACGAGCCGAGCACCTCGACGAACTCGCCCAGGAGGCCCTCGGTCTCCAGTGGCGTGTTGCCCGCAGCGGCCACGCGAAGGTCTCGCTCGCGGAGCTCTTGCAGACACGGCAACGCGTCGTCATAGAAATCCTCGGGCTTCCAGCCCGAAGCGGGATGCTCGACGCCGAGAATCTCCCACGCCCGGTTGTGATGCTCGCCGCGTGCGGCGAGCCCGCCGAGCACGCCCATCAGCGTGAATCGCGGCACCCCGGCGGCGTCGGCGGCACGCTCCCACATCCCGGTCTCGTCGATCAGCGTCTCACCCACGTCGAAGATGACTGCGGTCACAGCCATGCTGCGACCTGCTCGAGATCGGCGCGGGTCGTCACCTTCAGAAGCCGGTGGTCTCCCTGCACCCACTTGACTCGGCCGCCGCGCGCCTCGACGAGCGATGCGCAATCGGTCGCGTCGCCGAGGTCGCCGGCGTACGCTTGCCGAAGGATCGGGACGAGGAACGCCTGCGGGGTCTGCACTGTGACGAGCTTTTCACGCGCGAGCGTGCCGGTGATCTGCTCCCCGTCGACGGTCTTGACGGTGTCGACCACTGGTAGCGCGGGAACGACCCCGTCCCAGCCTTCCGACAGAGGCGCGAGCACGCGGGAGATCACCTCATCTGTGACGAGCGGCCGTGCCGCGTCGTGGACGAGGGCGACGAGCGCGTCCTCGGGCATCTCGGCGAGCGCCGCACGGACCGATTCGGCACGCGTTGCGCCGCCTGTGACGGCAGCGACCACCTTCGTCGCGGAGATCTCCTCCGCCAGCAGGATCGCGGGCTCCTCCCAGTCCGGCGGCACGACGGCGACAATCGCGTCGATCCAGTCGGAGTCGTCGAGGCGGCGGAGCGACTCGGCGAGCAGAGGCAACTCCCCCAGCCCCACGAACGCCTTGGGCCGCTCCTCGCCCAGCCGTGCTCCGGATCCAGCTGCGACGAGGAGCGCCCAGACGCTCATGTCAGGTCAAGCAGGCAGGCGCCTACGCCGTAGCGGCGGCGGCCTTCGCCTTGGTCTTCTTCTTGGGCTTCTCGCCATTGCCGGCCAGGACGCCCTCGAGCCACTCGGCGGCCTCTTCCTCGTCAACAGCCTTCGCGTACATCAACTCGGAGGCGAGGATCTTCTTCGCCTTCACGAACATCTGCTTCTCGCCTGTCGAGAGGCCCTTCTCGTGGTCGCGCAGGGAGAGATTCTTGACCACTTCGGCCAACTCGAAGATGTCGCCGGTCTTCATCTTGTCGCGGTTGTGCTTGAACCGGCGGTTCCAGTTCTTCGGCATCTCCGACTCGCCCGCGGTCAGAGCCTTGACGACCGTGTTCACGAGATCCTCGTCGATGACGGTGCGCAGGCCGACCTGCTCAGCGCTCTCGACAGGCACGTTCACGGTCATGTCGTTGTGCAGGATCTGGATCGTGAGGTACTCGCGCGTCTGGCCCAAGACCTCGCGCTTTTCCTTCTTCACGACCGTGCCTGCGCCGTGGTGCGGATACACCACCTTGTCACCAACGTCGAACAAGCCAGCCTCCCCTTGTGAAAATCGTCTCTACCGTGAAGAAGCCGGCGGGCTCGAGAGCTCACCGGCACAAGGAGAAAAGTGTAGCAGAAACCCCTGGAAAACGCGACTTTTTCGATTGATTACGCCGATTTGCGGGGATTTTCCTGGCGTGATTCGAGCGCCGCACTGAGTCCGTCGCGAAGGGTGGCCGAGCCGGACATGCGGATCTTCGAGCGGCTGCGGGTGCCTTCCGGCGCGACCACGGCGAGGATGCCCAGCTTCTCGCACTCCTCCAGGCGCCGCTCGGACTGCGCGGCCGGGCGGAGTCTGCCGGTGAGGCCGATCTCACCAAAGGCGGCCAGCCCCTCGCGGACAGGGAGATTGCGCTGCGCGGAGGCGATCGCAAGTGCAATCGCGAGATCGGCGCCGGGCTCGTCGATTCGGAGGCCGCCGGCGACGTTGACGAAGACGTCTGCAGAGCCGAGCGGAACGGCGGCGTGGCGCGAGAGAACGGCGACGATCATCGCGAGGCGCTTCGGGTCGACTCCGGTGCCGACGCGCCGCGGCATGGCGAGGTCTGTGGGTGCGACGAGCGCCTGGATCTCGAGCAAGATTGGCCGCGTCCCCTCGAGCGCACACGCCACTGCCGCACCGATCTCGCCCGGGAGCGTCTTACCAAAGAGCTCGGATGGGTCGGGCACACCCACGAGGCCCTCACCCGTCATCTCGAAGACGCCGAGCTCGTTCGTCGAGCCGAACCGGTTCTTCGTCGCGCGGAGGACACGATGCGCGTGGTAGCGGTCGCCTTCGAACTGGAGCACGCAATCGACAAGGTGCTCGAGCACGCGTGGGCCGGCAACGGCGCCATCCTTGGTCACGTGGCCCACGAGGATCGTCGCGACGTTCTGCTCCTTGGCGACGCGGAGGAGGCGTCCAGCGGCCTCTCGCACCTGACCGACAGAGCCGGGGGCAGAGCTCATGTCGGCGGAGTAGAGCGTCTGGATCGAATCGATCACGCAGACATCGGGTCGTTCGCGCTCGAGCGTCGCACAGACGGCGTCGAGCTCGGTCTCGGCGAGGATCTCGACCTTCTCGGCGCCGCCGAGGCGCTCGGCTCGGAGCTTCACCTGAGCCATCGACTCTTCGCCCGTCACGAGGAGCGCTCGGCGGCCCGCCGCGGAGACGGCGCCGAGGGCCGTCAGGAGGAGTGTCGACTTGCCGACTCCAGGCTCGCCGCCGACAAGGACGAGGCTGGCCGGGACGAGCCCTCCTCCGAGGACGCGGTCGAGTTCGGGTACTCCGGTCGAGATCCGCTTGGCCTCCTCGGCGTTGACGTCGACGAGCCGCAGCAGCGGCCTCGCGGCGGCTTTCGGCGAGGCCGAGACTGGCGCCTCCTCGACGAGCGACCCAAACGCGTTGCAGCCGGGGCACTTCCCGAACCAGCGGCCCGCGGAGTAGCCGCACTCGGTACATGCGAAGTTGACTGCGGCCTTGGCCATGTACCCGAGGCTAGCCAGCGCGGCGGACGAGAACGTCACAGTCTCGCAACGAGTTCGTATCCGTTCTCCGCGGTCGCGCGCGGCTCGAGATCCGCGCCCCCTGACCATGGCCAGTCCTCGACGCAGCCAACGATCCCGGCGGTGACGGGGTTCAGGAGGACGTAGCCACATGCAGCCATCAAGTGCAGGTCGTCCTCGACCGGCCGCGGCGAGTAACGGTCACCGAAGAGATGCCCGCGGCGGCCGTGTCGCTCGTTGAACTCGCGCGCGTAGATCCCGTTCAAGCGGTGCATCGCCCGGCTGACGCCCGGGTCCGGGCCGGTGACGACAACCAGGTGGTAGTGAGTGTGCATGAAGCACCAGGCGGCAACCGTCCAGCCGACACGCTTGGTCACGTCGCGGAGCAGCGCCAGCAGCTGGAAGCAGTCGAAAGTCGTGTTGAAAATGGCGCCGTCGTCCACGCCCCTCGCGGTGAGGTGGTACGCGCCGCCCGGCGCGAAAACACGGGGCCGTCTCGCCATCTGACCGAACGTAGCGATGCCGCCACCTGCCCACCATCCGAGCGTGCGAATTTTCACACTCCCGCGACAGAATTGTCACGAAGGACGCGGCCCAAACCGACACCTCGTGCCTGGCACCGTGCCAGGCACGATCGGCGCGGTCGCGCTTCGCGGCACGGACGAGACCGCTCGGTCGCGGCGGCCGGGATGGAGGAGAGGCCGCGTAGCGGCGGTCTCTCGACGCTACTCCTCTTCGGCCGGAGCCTCTTCGGGCTCGGGTGGCACCTCGGCGGGCACCGTCACCTTCTCGACACGCGGTTCGCCCTCGACGATCTTGATGTCGACGAGCGACTCTCCCTCCTCGCCGGTGAGGTCTTCCTTCTTGTCGACGACGATCGTCGAGCCGGGCCTGAGTTCGCGGCCGAGGACGAAGTCCGCAAGCGGATCCTCGATGAAGCGCTGGATCGCGCGGCGCAGCGGCCGGGCGCCCATCGCCGGGTCGAAGCCCTGCTCGACGAGCACCTCCTTCGCCGCCTCGGTCAGCTCGATCGCCACCTCGTGCGTCGCCATCTGCTCCCGCAACCGCTTCAACTGCAGGTCGACGATCGTCAGAATCTCCGACTTCTCGAGCTTGTGGAAAACGATCGTCTCGTCGATCCGGTTCAGGAGCTCGGGCCGGAAGACCTTCTTCAGGTCGCCCATGACGCGGCCCTTCATCTCCTCGTACGTCAGCCCCTGCTCGTCGCCGAACGAGAAGCCGAGCGTCTGGTTCTTCGCGATCTGACCGGCGCCGATGTTCGACGTCATGATCACGATCGCGTTCCGGAAGTCGACCTTGCGGCCCTGCGAGTCCGTCAGCTTCCCCTCCTCTAGGATCTGGAGCAGGATGTTGAAGACGTCGGGGTGGGCCTTCTCGATCTCGTCGAGGAGCAGCACCGAGTACGGCTTCCGTCGCACTGCCTCGGTGAGCTGGCCGCCCTCGTCGTAGCCGACGTAGCCGGGCGGTGAGCCGACGAGCCGCGACACGGAGTGCTTCTCCATGTACTCCGACATGTCGACCTGGATCATCGCGTCCTCGTCGCCGAAGAGGAACTCGGCGAGCGTGCGCGCGAGCTCCGTCTTACCGACACCCGAGGGGCCGAGGAAGATGAACGAGCCGGTCGGGCGCTTCGGATCCTTGATCCCGGCCCGCGCGCGGCGGATCGACTTCGACACCGCGACGATTGCCTGGTGCTGGCCGATCACGCGCTTGTGCAGCTCGTCCTCCATGCGGATCAGCTTCTGGGACTCCGCCTCGGTGAGCTTGAAGACCGGGATGCCCGTCCACATCGAGACGATGTCCGCGATCTCGTCCTCGCCGACAATCGGCTGCTCCTCGGACTCCTCCGAGCGCCAGTTCTCCTCGAGCTCCTTCTTCTTCTGCGTCAGCTTGCGCTCCTTGTCGCGCAACGACGCGGCCTTCTCGAACTCCTGCGACTCGATCGCGTTCTCCTTCTCCGCCCGTACCCGCTCGATCTCGTCCTCGAGCTCGCGGTAGCGCGGCGGCGCGGTCATCGTCTTGATCCGGAGGCGCGAGCCTGCCTCGTCGATCAGGTCGATCGCCTTGTCTGGAAGCTGGCGATCCTGGATGTAGCGATCGGCCAGCACCGCGGAGGCGCGGAGCGCATCGTCGGAGATCTGACAGCGGTGGTGAGCTTCGTAGCGATCGCGCAGGCCGCGGAGGATCTGCACCGTGTCGTCGATCGACGGCTCCTCGACGCGCACCTGCTGGAAGCGCCGCTCGAGCGCGGCGTCGCGCTCGAGGTACTTGCGGTACTCATCGAGCGTCGTCGCGCCAATCGTCTGCAGCTCGCCGCGCGCGAGCGCCGGCTTCAGGATCGAGGCAGCGTCGATCGCACCCTCGGCCGCGCCGGCGCCGACGAGATTATGCAACTCGTCGATGAAGAGAATGATGTCGCCCCGCTGCATGATCTCCTTCATCACCTTCTTCAGCCGCTCCTCGAACTCGCCGCGGTACTTCGAGCCGGCAACGAGCGCAGCCAGGTCGAGCGTGTAGATCTGCTTGTTCTTCAGGAGCTCGGGCACCTGATTCGTCGAGATCCGGGTGGCGAGACCCTCGACGACGGCGGTCTTGCCGACGCCCGGCTCGCCGATCAGGACGGGATTGTTCTTCTGGCGGCGTGACAGGATCTGCATCACGCGCTCGATCTCGGTCTGGCGGCCGACCACCGGATCCAGCTTGCCCTCCGTGGCCGCCTTGGTCAGGTTGCGCCCGAACTGGTCGAGCAGCTTCGAGCTTTTCGCCTTCTCGCCCGAGCCGCCGCCGGAGCCCTGCTGGCGCCGGCCGGGGCCGGAGAGCATGCGGATGATCTCGTTGCGGATCTTCTCCGCGTCGGCGTCGAAGTCGAGCAGGATGCGCGCGGCGACGCCCTCGTTCTCGCGCACGAGCCCGA